>JALFCW010000017.1 GCA_022771625.1 Prevotella sp. | reverse complement strand
CGTAAGCTGTCGCCGAGGCGGTGCACAAGGTGCGTTTGAGGATATGAACAGATACTTTAACTTCGCCTGTATGCCTGTGGTATCGTCAAACTACTGGAACGAGGTGCATGGCAATACTCCCGCCGAGGTGGAACAAGACTTAGAGGGCATGCAGACCATGCGCCAGTTGGGTCGCAACATGGCATGGATGCTGAAGTGCATTGAAGCAGGAAAGGCAGCGGGCATCGCCTTGCCAGAGCAAGAAGCGAAAATAAAAACGAACTTTATTAGGTAAAGATATGAACACACTCTGTGTTGATATATTTTAAATTGGATATTATATGCGAATACATATATTATTTGCTGTAATGTTGGTGGCGACATCTTTGTCGGCACAGACAGAGGAACATCCGGAAGACCGCCAGGTGGATATGGACGACCCAACATTTGTGCCTACCGTAAAGGTGGGAAAGGTGCTCGACAACGGCGACAGCATACAATATATGGAGATGAACAACGTATATGTATATCCTAATCTCACATTCAAAAACTCTAAACAGGCAGCTGCCTACAACAGGCTCGTGAAAAACGTGAAGACGGTGCTGCCTATCGCCAAGGAGGTCAACCAAATAATCGTTGAGACATACGAATATCTCGAAACACTTCCCGACAAAAAGTCGAAAGACGAACACATGAAGCGAGTGGAAAAAAGTATATTCAAGGAATATAAACCAAGAATGAAGAAACTCACGTATTCTCAGGGTAAACTACTGATAAAACTCGTATATCGCGAGTGTGACTCACGATCCTACGATATAATAAAGGCCTTTTTAGGACCTATACGAGCTGGCTTCTATCAGGCTTTTGCCTCACTGTTCGGTGCGAGTCTGAAAAAGGACTATGACGCCGAAGGCACCGACCGGTTGACCGAAAGGGTGGTGCTGATGGTAGAGGCCGGACAACTATAATAAATACCAACACATTAATATTTTACAAGAATGAAAAGACTAACGTTAAAGAGACATTTCACACTTCTGGTGATGGCAGCTTTTTGGACTACTGCCTCTCCTATTGGCGTGGATTCCATCAAGGACTCCAATAATGACAGTGTGAATGAGGTAAAAACACAATGCGATGCACTTCGCAAGATTGACGCCAACCGCGACTCGATAAGCGTGCAGAGTTATCGGGCCAAGGTGAACAAGGAGCGCAATGCCAATATGGTAGCTCAGGAACAGTTGCTTATCAACAAGGAAAACTCGATGATAATGACTTTCCAGATAACAGGACTCGTGGTGGTGTTAGTGCTATTGGGCATAGGCATTTTCCTAATACAAAAATACAACCGCCGACTGAAGGCAACGAGAGAAGAACTGAACGAGGCACGCAAGGTGGCCGAGAACTCAATGCATCTGAAGAGTCTCTTCCTCTCGAACATGAGTCATGAGATACGTACTCCGCTTAATGCCCTTGCAGGATTCTCAGCCATACTTGCCGAGGATAATCTCGACGACGAGACAAGAAAGCAGTTTGAAGGAATCATTCACCAAAACTCCGACCTTCTGCTAAAACTTATCAATGACGTGGTAGATTTCTCAAAACAGCAGAATGGAGAGATGCAGTTTAAGATTGAGAAACATGATGCTGTGGATATATGCCGCAACGTGGTGGAAACAGTAGATAAGGTGAAGCGTACGGCAGCAGCCATATTATTTGAGTCAGATCTCGACACACTGACACTCTCAACCGACAAGGCACGACTGCAACAGATGCTTATCAACCTGCTTGTGAATGCAAATAAGTTTACGGATAAAGGTAAAATCGTATTATCCTTAGAAAGAAAGGGAAACACCGCATTGTTCAGTGTTACAGACACAGGATGCGGTATAGCCCCCGAACAACGTGAAAAGATATTCAATAGATTTGAGAAACTGGACGAGAACGCACAGGGAACAGGATTAGGACTTTCAATATGCCGACTCATCATCGAACGGTTGGGAGGAAAGATTTGGGTGGATCCCGACTACAACGACGGTGCGCGCTTTTGTTTCACTCACCCTTTAGCAGAAAAGGAGGTAAAGGCATGAGACGATTAATAATAATGATAGCATTCTATGCCACTGTTTTTTCAGCTACGGCAAAGAACAACGATGACTCTATCATAGTAAATCTTAGGCAAGAAGTAAAGAAGATGCCACATGGCAAGGAACGTCTTGACAAGATATTGGAGCTGGCAAACCTTTCGCAACTTCGACCTGAAGGTGCAAATGATGCCATGTTGATGCTCGACGAAGCAAAGCGCCAGAAGATTGATTCATTGCAGGCAATGGCACTGGCATATATCGTCAACAACCACTCTATGTACAAAGACAATGTTGACAGTTTGGTATATTGGGCCGACTATGGTATGAAGGTTGCAAGAAAATGTAACGACTGGAAGATGTTCTTTGAGATACAATATACACTGACAAACACCTTTATGTATAAAGAGAGATTTGAATATGCTCTCGACGAGGCAAATAAAATGCTTACACTTGCCAAGAAACATGGTAACAACGACGGTATGATAAAGGCCTATGTCAGTATGGCTCTTTCATATATGGGCACAAGAAGATGGCACGAAGCCAATCAGTCGCTCATTGGAGCACATAACCTGATGTACAAATCAAAAGACCTTCCATTACAGTTCACCGTACTTATGCAGATGCTCAACTACGAAATGTCGGTGAAGAAATACTGTTTAATGAAAAATACTCTCAATGAGATTGATACAGTGATAAATAACATCATTGAGCAGATGCCTGAACTGGAGAAAATATTCAACGACCACCATCTCTTCGTGCAATACTGCCATATATTGTATTGGTCTTCTGTTAAGGACTTCGCCAAGGCCAGGGAGCACGAGAAACTCGCAAAACGATATTATGCAAATCTGACATACCCCAACTACAAAGCATTGCTCGTAAATGCTCAGTGCTATATGATGATGCAAATGGGAAGATATGGTGAAGCCCTTAAACTCAACGACAAGGCTCTCGAAATGGCAAAAACAAATGTGGTGAAATTCACCAATACATTATACTGCCTTCAACAGCGTGCCGACATCCTGTATGAAATAAAACAGTATGACAAGGCTCTCGAATTATACAAGAAGGTTGACTTTATGACCGACTCCATCAACAACTCAATATCGGAGAAACAGGTGGAAGAACTGGCCAAAAAGAGCCGTCTTAACACAATGAAAGCCGAAGCTGAAAAATTACGTGGCAACAGAAGATTGTCGGTGGTTATCATCATGATTGTAGTGTCAGTACTCATGTTGATAATACTCACACGACTGTTCATATCGAGCATAAATTTGAAAAAGGCTCGTATCAACACCCAGAAAGCACTGGCAGAGGCAGAGGAGCACAACCATCAGAAGGATAACTTCTTCACTAATATGAGTCATGCCATACGCACGCCACTGAACACAGTGGTGGGATTCTCATCTTCTCTTGCGCAAGATACAACTCTATCAATGGATGAACGTACACAATTTGCCAATATTATCCGTAAGGACACCGAGCTGCTGATGTATATTGTCAATGGTGTGCTCGACTCCTCACGTCTTGAGGCTGGTATGACGAAATGGCAAATATCAGAGTGGGATATCATCCAACTCTGTCATGATGCCATTATAGCTGCCAAATCTAAATGGCCAAATACATCATTCAATATAGAATGTAATACCGACTCATTTGTTGTGAGCACTGATGCAGGCAGAATTAGACAGGTGATAGATAGTATGCTGACTGGAACCGTGGATGTAAAAGAGCCTGAAGATGAGGTTACTATGTACATATCATATTTCGATGGCACATTAAATATCCGTGTAGAGAACAGTCCATTGTCACAACCCGACCAATCGAAAGAGGCATTACAACTGCGTCATGACATCAACCGCATGACAATGGATTATTTCAAGTGGAAATACTGCCAGAATCCTCTTGGTCTTACTCTGAGAAAAGAACTTGTATGACGGTCTGACCAACAGCCTTGAGAGTGTTACGATCGATATTCTCCATGGTATCATTAATGGTATGCCAAGTGGGACCAAATGAACTTTGTTCGCAGTTAGCATAAAATGGGATGATATCTACTGTGGGAATATTGGCCTTCTCATTAACAGGCACATGGTCGTCGGTGATCATACCGCCGTCGGCTTCGGGGAAGAAACTGCTATAACCAGCCACCTTGGCGGCAGCCCACACCTTATCGACAATGGCTGAAGCATATTTCTGGGAGAAAGCCTCGCGATAGAATGTTGCACCAGTTCCACCCACCATGTCAAGCAATATGCCGAATCGGGCAGTGTAACCTTCGCCATGGGCTTTCTCTGCCCAATATTGCGCTCCAAGTGCCCATGAATCACCATCATAGTCGGCTTCGCTCCATTGTGGAACTCCCCAGTCCTCTGCATCGAAGCATACGAAATCCACACCAATATTTATACTGTCTGCACGCTGAAGAAGACGAGCTATCTCGAGCATGACAGCCACTCCACTTGCTCCGTCATTGGCTCCCATCACCGGTTTGCGCCAATTAGTGCTATCGGGATCATTGTCAGCCCAAGGTCTGCAATCCCAATGCGCACAAAGCAGAATACGCTCCTTGTTGTCAGGACGGAATCTTGCTATGATATTCCGGCAGTTGAGGGGAGTGCCGTCATATCCCTTGACCACCGTTTCCTGTCGGCTTACAGCCATTCCAAACTGTTGGAACTTGGCTTCTATCCAGTCGCCACACTTGTCATGCTCGGGAGTATTCATCAGACGAGGTCCAAAGTCACATTGTGCGGCACAATAGGCGTATGCACTGTCGGCAGAGAAATCTGGTCCTACGGCAACAGCCTCAACAACGGTCTTCTTGGAATTACCACACGATACCGCACAATAAGCGGCAAGGAATATATATAATAATGTGTGAAGTGATTTCATAGTAATATAATAATAATAAAATTATTGTCTCTTTTTCTGTATATCGGCCATCACCCTCAGGAAATTACCTCCAAGGATTGCCTGTATGTCTTTTTCGTTGTATCTCTTTGCCATCAGCATACGGGTGAAATTAACGAAGTCGGCAGATGATGCCATTCCACGCACACCTCCGTCGCCGTCAAAGTCGGTACCTATACCCACATGGTCGATACCCATCACTTTCACTGCATGGTCGAGATGCTCCAATACATCCCTCACCGTTGCTTCTCCTTCGGTGCGAAGAAAACCATGGTATATGGTTATCTGGCATACTCCACCCTTGTCGGCAAGAGCCTTCATCTGACTGTCCGTGAGATTTCGGGGATGGTCGCACAAGGCACGGCAACTGCTATGACTGCACACTATAGGAGTGGCACTGATGTCCATGGCATCCCAGAAACTCTTCTCGTGGGCATGACTCAGATCGACCATCACACCGAGACGGTTCATTTCGCCAATCACCTTAGCTCCAAAGTCGCTCACTCCGTTATGGGTGTTATTACCTCTTGCACTGTCACAGATGTCATTGTCGCCATTGTGACAAAGGGTGATATACACCACTCCCCTATCGGCAAAATGCCTTATATTGGCAATGTCGCCTTCGAGTGCGAGCCCGTTCTCTATTCCGAGCATAATAGACTTCTGTCCGTGATGCTTGTTTTCCCACAATTGTCCAGGAGTACGGGCAAGAGCAAGATACTGACTGTTTTCGGATACAATATTCTCTATTTTGTCGAATATCAAATCAGCATATTCCTTTTGACCATTAACGTCGAAGCGCACGTTCTGACGGAAAGTCTCATCTTTCTTTGGTTGTGGAAGATAAGCCACCATTATAGTGGAATCCTGACGTCCGTCGGTCATCTTGTGCAAATCGACAAGCAACTTGGGATCGCGACGGTCGAAGCGCACACTATCGGCAAAGAACATCGGTGTGTCACAGTGGGTGTCAAGCGTGAGGATGCGATTGTGCATATTACATGCGGCATGATAGTCAGCTGCCTCGGCAACGAGCCACTTAAACAGGGGCAGTCCGTCGTCGATACATTCAGGATGCCACTGCACACCGATGATAGATTTCATCTCGGTGCTCTCCATAGCCTCAACAACTCCATCACAGGACCTGGCTACAACACGGAATTTATCACCAGGTTCGCCTACGGCCTGATGATGGAAGGAATTGACATACAATGTGCGTGAACCGTAAATATGATGCAGAACAGAATCATCGCATACGCTCACCGAATGAGTAGGAACACTTCTATGAGCATCCTGACTATGCTTTATCAATCCTTCGGTATCACCAATGTCCTGTCTCACCGTTCCTCCCAAAGCCATTGCCAATGTCTGAATGCCACGGCATATACCCATCATAGGTATTTGTCTGTTATAGGCAAGACGAGTGATGAGCAGTTCAGGCAAGTCGCGCTCTCCATTGATGGAATGAAGACGTGTTGAGGGTTCCTCACCACAGAACAACGGGTTATAGTCACCGCCTCCACTCAGGATTAGGGCATCAATACGTTCAAGAGTATTGATTATCGTGTCGGTATCATCCATTGGCGGTATGAGTAAAGGCACACCACCAGCAGCCACCACCTTTTTGTAGTAGCCTTCTGCCAACATACTCTTACTATCATCATAGTTGGCAGTAATACCAATCACCGGTTTGCTTTGTGCCTCAGGAAATGCTCCATAGACACCTTCAAGCCTACCCTTCCAATCAAACGTCATTCTTCACCCTTCATTTTTAATCCACGTGCACCGGTATCTCCCTCTTGATACTCTGTTCGAGAGATATCAACGTCTCAGTAGCCACAACACCGGGAATACTTTGCAACTGGTGGTTGAGCAGCGACATGAGCTGTTCGTTATCGCGCGCATACAGTTTGACAAGCATAGTATAAGGTCCTGTTGTGAAGTGACACTCCACAATCTCAGGAATATGAACCAGACGCTCTACCACTTCCTTGTACATACTTCCCTTCTCAAGTGTTATACCTACGTATGTGCATGTGGAATAACCAAGACTCTTGGGATTGACATCAAATCCACTTCCCATAATGACATTGGCATCAATCAGATGTTGAACTCTCTGATGGATAGCCGCACGGGATACATTACACTCTGCTGCCACATCCTTGAAAGGAATACGGGCGTTTTTTGATAGGATACTAAGTATCTTCTTGTCAAGATTATCAATCTTTTCCATTACTATTTTGCTGTTATTTTATTCACATAGTTTGCAAATTGTCAGCAAAAGTAAGCATAATAATTGATATACACAAGTATTTTGAGCAAAAAATTGCAAAAATCCTTGTTTTTCTATCAATTTGACGGACAAAGTATCTTCATTAGCTCCTTCATACCCTCAGATGCACCTTTTTGTATCTGCTTCACTCCCGATACAGAAGCGGTCACAGGTTTGGGGTCGATGAGGTAAACAGGAACTCCCGCTTTGACATATCTTACGAGTCCTGCCGCGGGATAGACATTGAGCGATGTACCTATTATTATAAATATGTCGGCATCCATAGCCTCTCGTGCTGCTGGCTCTATCATCGGCACTGCCTCACCGAAGAAAACGATGAACGGACGGAGCAACGAACCGTCGCCAGCCTTTGTACCCGGAACAACTGTGGGATTCTCGGGGGTGAGCTGCACATGATAGCGCTCGTCGTCGGGATCGATACTCGAACACATCTTCATCAGTTCACCATGCAGATGGATCACCTTCGACGAACCGGCACGCTCGTGCAGATTGTCAACGTTCTGAGTAACTACCGTAACGTCGTAATCCTTCTCAAGTTCTGCCACAAGACGATGCCCCTCATTGGGTTCTACCCCGGCATACTTTGTTCGAAGCATATTATAAAAGTTATTCACTAAGGTGGGGTCAGCCTCCCATCCCTCATGACTTGCCACTTGCTGAACAGGGTATTTCTCCCATAATCCGTCAGCATCACGGAATGTAGATATTCCACTCTCTGCCGACATACCGGCACCTGTTAAAACAACGATTTTTTTCATACTCAACTCCTTATTTCTTCTTAAAGTTGCACAAAAATAGTGATTTTTCCCGAAATATGTGCACTAAATCAAAGAAAAATAGTAACTTTGCACGATTTATTAATAATAATTGCCCCAAAGAGGGTAAAAATTTTAATTTTTAACACATTAAAAAGAATGGATAAACTTAGCTACGCCCTTGGTTTGGGCATTGGCCGACAGTTGGCACAGATGGGTGCCAAAGACATGAACATCGACGACTTCGCAATGGCTATCCGCGACGTCATCGAGGGTAATGACCTGAAAGTGACCAACCGTGAGGCGCAAACTATCGTAAACGATTATTTCCAGAAACAGGAAGAGAAGATGAGAGCCGAACTGGCTGAAAAAGGTAAGGAAGCAAAGGAAGCCGGTGAGAAATATCTGGCTGAGAATGCCAAGAAAGAGGGTGTTGTCACTCTGCCCAGCGGACTGCAATACCAGGTGCTCAAGGAGGGCAACGGACGCAAGCCCAAGGCAACCGACAGTGTGGTGTGCCACTATGAGGGTATGCTTATCGACGGCACTATGTTCGACAGCAGTATTCAGCGCGGCGAACCGGCTACATTCGGTCTGCAGCAAGTTATTGCTGGATGGACAGAGGGTTTGCAACTCATGCAGGAGGGTGCAAAGTATCGTTTTTTCATCCCCTATCTCTTGGGATATGGCGAAAGTGGTGCCGGACAGAGTATTCCTCCCTTCTCAGCTCTTATCTTCGACGTGGAACTTATCGAAGTTAAGTAAACAGAAGATTGAAAGATTAAAAAATTGAAAGATTGAAGAATTGAAATATTTAATAATTAAATTGAAATGAAGAAGTTTTCATTTATGGCCGCTTTGGCCATTGTAGCAGCTGGTATGGTCAGCTGCGGCAAGTCAACTCCTAAGGCTAACCTTAAGAGCGATGTTGACACACTTAGCTATGCTATTGGTATGGCTCAGACACAGGGTCTGAAGGAGTATCTCGTAGAACGTATGGACGTGGATACCACCTACATGAAGGAATTCATCAAGGGTCTTAACGAGGGTGCAAACGCTGGTGACGACAAGAAGAAGGCTGCTTATTATGCTGGTATCCAGATTGGTCAGCAGATCAGCAACATCATGATGAAGAACATCAACCGTGAGGTGTTTGGTAACGACTCTACCAAGACTATCTCATTGAAGAACTTCATGGCTGGATTCGTGTCAGGAGTAACTGGCAAGAACGGACTCATGACAGTTGAGCAGGCTGGACAAACAGCTCAGACAAAGATGCAGCAGATGAAGGCTGAGCAGATGATGAAGCAGTATGGCCCCAACAAGGAGAAGGGTGAAAAGTTCTTGGCAGAAAACGCCAAGAAGGAAGGCGTGAAGACTCTGCCAAGCGGTGTGCAGTACAAGGTTATCAAAGAGGGCTCTGGCGCTATCCCTGCCGACACATCTAAGGTTAAGGTCAACTATGAGGGCCGCACCATCGATGGCAAGGTATTCGACAGCTCATACAAGCGCAACCAGCCTCTGACACTGCGTTGCAACCAAACCATCAAGGGTTGGACCGACGCTATGGTTCACATGCCTGTTGGTTCGGTATGGGAAGTTTACATTCCTCAGAATCTTGCTTACGGTGAGCGCGAGCAGGGCGACATCAAGCCTTTCTCTGTACTTATCTTCAAAATCGAACTTTTGGGTATCGAGAAATAATTTATAGAAAATGAAAAAAACATTGATTATAGCACTCGCCGTAATGGCGGGTGCTCTTTTGAATACGGCAGACGCTAAGAAGAAAAAGGAAGCAAAGAAGGTTGCCGAAGTGGAGACTGTTAAGCCTCTCGAACTGTCGTCATCATCCGACACACTCAGTTATGCTGCTGGTATGATGCTTACCGACGGACTCATCCCCTATCTCAAACAAAGTGGTGTTGATACTGCATATATGGCAAAGTTTATTGAGGGATTTGAAACTGTTGCCAATTCTGGCGACAATCCCGAGATGAAGGCCTATGTAACGGGTATGGAGATTGCCAACAGAATGAAGGAACAGATGCTCGGAAGAATGAAGAGCGAACTGAAAGATGCTCCCGACTCAATTATCGATGCCATCGCTTATCGCGGATTTGTTGACGGTCTGACAAGCAACACTGCTGTATATGACACAAAGAGAGCATCTGAGATGTTCAAACTGAAATTTGATGCCGCAAAGAAGGCCAAGGAGGAAAAACTCTATGGACCAAACCGTGAGGCTGGAAAAGCTTTCCTTGCCGAGAACGCCAAAAAGGACAGTGTAATCACATTGCCCTCAGGACTCCAATATAAAGAGCTCGTAAAAGGAAATGGCGAAGTGCCTAAGGCTACCGACAAGGTGCTTGTCAACTATGAAGGCCGACTTATCGACGGCACTGTGTTCGACGCTTCTAAAAAGCATGGCGACAAACCAGCCGAATTCAAACCGTCACAGGTTATCAAGGGATGGACAGAGGCTCTCACCATGATGCCTGTGGGCAGCAAGTGGGAGTTGTATATCCCCTACGAATTAGCTTACGGCGATCGCAATACTGGCAGCATCAAACCTTATAGTGCGCTTATCTTCACCGTGGAACTTGTCGGTATTAACAATGGCGAGAAAAAGGCTGAAGAGAAGAAGGAAAATACACAGAAGACTATAAAGAAGACTGTGACTTCGAAAAAGAAGGTAATGCCTAAAAGAAAGTAAAAAATGAATATCAGTAAATTGTTGTTGGTTTCCGCATTATGCCACTTTAGCATCAATGCCGATGCAGAGAATATCGAAGGGACTTTCGTCCCATTCAAGTATGGTGACTTCAACCAATGGATTACCCGTAGCATCAAGGAATCGGGTATCATCGGTGGAGACACCAAGACTCTTTATGAGATAGGACCCACACAACATATCAACGGCAATGTGGCATATACCAATAAGGGCGGTTCACCATGGGCCACCTCTAATGTGTATGCCAAGGTGTCGGGCATAACGAAAACCAACAACAGTGTTTACCGTGATAAGCGTGGCAATGGTTATTGTGCCAAATTAGTTACCCATATCGAAAAGGTGAAGGTGTTGGGACTTATCAACATCAAAGTGTTGGCTGCCGGATCTATCTATCTCGGCGATATGAAAGAACCTATCACCGGCACCAAAGAGGGTATTGCGGCTGCTAACTGGGGCATACCATTCACCAAACGTCCGAAAGCTCTGAGATATGATTATCGCGTGCAACTGAGCGGAGAAGCCAACAGAATAAAGCAGAACGGATTCAGCAGCGGTAAGACTGTCAGTGGCAAGGATATGGCAATGACTGTGTTATTTTTGCAGAAGAGGCATGAGGATGCCCAAGGCAATATCACAGCCAAGAGAGTGGGTACGGTGGTTATCACCTACGACAAGTCATCATCAGGATGGGTAAACGGTGCCACATATAAAATAATGTATGGTGACATCCGTTCGCAAGCCGGATATAAGCCTTCGCTGATGGGATTACGCTCGTGCGACTATGCAAGGAACAGTAAGGGAGTGAATGTGCCCATAAAGGAAACGGGATGGGCATCTGACAACGAAACACCCACGCACATCATTCTGCAGTTCTGCTCAAGTCACGGAGGCGCATATATCGGCAGTCCTGGCAATACATTCTGGATTGATAATGTAGGACTCGTGTATTAATATAAGAAACCCGATTATTGAACATAATAATCGGGCTTCTTGTTTTTTTATTTTCTTAATTTGTTCATTCTCTCCACTTGACTGCGTACAACCTCAAGTGTTGACTTGTCGGAAGAGAAGACAGAGTTAAGTCCCTGTGCTTCCTGTGCCGGATCGCCAGTATAGTCATCTCCTGGCAACCATTGCTCGTGTTGAGGATTGGCATCGCCACCCCATCCCCAGAAATTACATCCAGCAAACTTTCCACCCTTTTCGGCATTGTCTGCCACCTGCGAGAATACAAACTTATAATATCCGTCGCGACCCACTGTTGATGTCTGCTTGTCAAACTTAAATCCGTCGCGAGGATAACCAAATTCCTCCATCACCAATGGTTTGTTAAGACGGTCGCATATTTCAATATGGCGGTCGATATAATCCTTTGTACTGTCGCATGCTGCTGACAAATCCTCAACAAGACGGTCTGGCTTTGCCCAACTCCAGTTGTATGGCCATATATGGATGTTGCAGTAATCAACATTTTTGTCGCTGCATATCTTCTCGTATGTCTCATAGTCACCCTCGCATCCCCATGCACCTTCGCTACCTATAGATATAAGGTGATTATTGTCGAGTTTGCGTATCAACTTTGATGTCTTTGCAAGCCATTTGGCAAATGGTTTGAGTTCTTCCTTTCCGAATGCTCGCGGTTCATTACCTATCTGCCACGACATAATGGCAGGGTCATCCACATATTTCTTTCCAGTATATCTGTTGGTACGGGATATTATAAACTTCACATAGTCATAGAACAGCTTATGGGCCTTCTCGCATGTGGCATATTTTCTAACGAAGTTCATAAATGCCGGATAACCGTCTTCATTTGGACGCGGAGCTATTCCCTCGCCGGCATGCTGCAGATAGAATCCATATCCACCACTCCATTCCCATGAGTTGTTGAGATATAGCACAGCCACCATCTGTCTCTTGCCCATCTCCATCAACAGATAGTCGAGACCGGCAAGGATAGTGTCATTATATACACCAGGAGCCACCTGAAGAGTGGGTTCCACCTTGGTCTTTACTCCTCTTTCACCGTCAGAACCTACGAGTATTCTAAGGTTGTCGATACCCATTGCCTTCATATTGTCGAGTTCGCGACAAAGGCGCTCACGATTACCTCCAGAACCTTCCGAACCTAATATAGCTCCATACCAAAAGTTTGTTCCTACATAATAATAAGGTTTACCGTCCTTGACGAAATGTCCGTCAACGACTTTCACAAAATCCGACTGTGCAGTGATATTCAAGCATAACACGGTCATAATAAATAGTAAAATGGTTTTTCTCATTGTTTTGATCATTATTGTTTTTGGGTGCAAAGATAATGAGTTTTTTCCAATTACAATGATACTATCTTATTTATTTTGCGTGATATTATGCCAAAAATACAAAAAGAAAAGTGCAGGCATAGAGACCGCTGTCCTTAGCCTGCACACCAATTAACAAATAAACTATTACTTAACGAATTTTTCAGTGCAAAGATAAACACTTAATTTTATTAATACAAGTGTTTTTGTTATTCAAAGTTTAAAATTTGTTGAATACCCTCGTTTTTAACCAACAATAACACAAAATGTCATTGTTGTAGCAGTAATTTGTGGGCAAATGAATAAATGATAATGCCTGTAGTCACACTTACATTCATAGAATGTTTGGTGCCAAACTGGGGTATCTCCAAGCAACCGTCGCACAGGTCAATCACCTCCTGATGAACACCCTTTACCTCGTTGCCCATCACTACGGCATAACGCTTATTGTAGGCAGGCGAAAACTCATGCAACTTAGTGCTGCCCTCAGCCTGCTCAACAGCATATACCTCGTAACCCTCACTGTGTAGATGCTCGACAGCCTCAACAGCCGACGGGAAATAACACCACTCCACACTGTCCTCGGCTCCAAGGGCAGTCTTGTGAATCTCGGTGGATGGAGGTGTGGCACTAATACCACACATATACACCGCCTCGATGCGGAAGGCATCGCCGGTGCGGAATACACTTCCCACATTATACATCGATCGCACATCGTCGAGCACCACAACAAGGGGCAGCTTGTCGGCTTCCTTGAATTGCTCCACCGACAGACGATTCATCTCTATAGTCCTTAGCTTTCTCATATCAGGCTGCAAAGATAAGGTAAATTATACACAATACAAAATAAAAAAGAGTTTTTCTTGTGATTTATTTGTGGATAACTATGTTGAAAACCCTACTAATAACCATGTTTATAACTATGTTAATATATCAAGAGTTATGCACATTTGCCACATTGAAACATCAGGATAATGGATATCAACATAGTTATTTTAGCTTTTTAAGTAACTTTTCCACAATTTTTTGATGAAATAAGATATAAACTTATTAATTTTGCACCGAAATTGGAAAATGTGGATAAGTTGTATAGAAAGCTCATTATCACTGAGAAGATATACACACAAGATGTTTATAACTTCATTCTGCATGTTAATATCCAATGAACAATGAAAATAGGATTATAGTTATCAACGTATCAACAGTATATGTTATTACTATTATCTATTTTAATAGAGAAAAGAGAAGATAATAAATATAATAAAGTGATGATAAAACAGGAATGGATGGAAAAAGGTTTTATCGACGAACCAATAGCCGAAGGCACAGACCTGAAAGCTGAAATACGTCGAATGTGCAAAGAGAAGGATGCTATTATCCTGGCACATTATTATACTCAGGGCGAAATCCAGGACATCGCGGATTTCATTGGCGACTCATTGGCATTGGCCCGCAAGGCTGCCAACACCGACGCCAAGATAATTGTGATGTGCGGTGTGCATTTTATGGCTGAGACATGCAAGATATTGAGTCCGGAGAAACTTGTTCTTGCTCCCGACCTCAATGCCGGTTGTTCGCTTGCCGACTCATGCAAAGCCGACGACTTGAGGAAATACAAGGAGGAGCATCCCGGATATAAGGTGGTGAGCTATGTCAACACCACAGCTGCCGTGAAGGCATTGACGGATGTGGTAGTGACAAGTGGTAATGCCAAGAAGATTGTGGATACATTCCCCAAAGACGAGAAGATAATCTTTGGTCCTGACTATAACCTCGGGTCATATATAAATGAGGTGACAGGACGTAACATGCTCTTGTGGAATGGAGGATGCCATGTGCATGAGCGTTTCTCAGTGGCTGAGATTGTAAAACTGAAGGATGAACATCCCAAGGCATTGGTATTGGCTCATCCTGAATGTAAGGGTCCTGTATTGGCTATTGCTGATGTAGTGGGATCTACAGCTGTTCTTCTTGATTATGCCGTGGCACACCCCGAGAATGAGTATATTGTAGCCACCGAGGCCGGTATTCTTCATGAGATGCAGCGCAAGTGTCCCAACACTATATTCCATCCCGTACCTCCAGAGATAAGCGAGGGAGGCGTAGGATGCAGTTGCAATGAATGTGACTATATGAAGATGAACACTCTCAAGAAGATATACAATACTCTTAAATATGAGTGGCCATCGGTAGAAGTGGATGCCGACATTGCCAAGGATGCCGTAAAGCCAATAGAGAGAATGTTGAATCTTTCGAAATAAAAAAATAATCAGCTCATTTGCGAGCTGATTATTTTTTTATTATATTAAAGAGAATTTATCTTTTGGTTGTTTGCATAATGGACATTTGAAGTCATCAGGCAGTTCACCGTCCATTTCAACTTCATATCCGCACACCTGACATTTATATTTCTTCTTATCAGTAGTGGTAGCCGTTTGCTCTTCTGTCTTAGGCTTTTCTTCTTCAGCCACATAGGTAGGAGCATTCTTGGGAGCCTTGCCCTTAACAACATGATGATAGTAGTCGTATGTCATAGGAGTGCCATCACCCTTTACAGTATCAACCAGTCGTGCGAGGACAACGATATGTGTTTCATTATCCACAAAGTTGATAGCATCGAGAATAAGTCGTCCGGCAAACTTTCCGTTGACGCATGGAGCTTCGCAGTAGATACGATGTCCATAGTTGGCATACTTGTCGACATCGCGGCTTGACTGGAATCCGAATGTACCGATAATACTCGGGTCAGTGTCCTCGGCAATGATAGAGAGCGAGAATCTTCGGCTTTCCTTGATAGCCTTCAGGGTGTAGTTGTTCTTGTTCATCGAGATGGCAAGAATAGGGTTTTGGCTTGTCACCTGGAAGCATGTATTGATGATACATCCCACAGGCCTTAGTCCGTCGTAAGCACCTACTACATACAGTCCGTAGGTAAGTTTGAATAGTACTGTTATATCCATAATATTGTAATTAATATAGTTTTATATTCTAAGTTTTTCGGTGCAAAAATAAGGAAAAAAAATATATAATGCAAGTTTTTTTTTATTTAATTTGTTATATCGAAGGAAAATAATTATCTTTGCAGACAAATTCAGATAATCAAGAATGAAAAAGACGATACTTTTATTTATTATTTTTTCTTTTTCCCTTGTGACATCGGCTCTTGCCAAGTCGCAATGGGAGACTGCCATATCTGAATATAATGAATATTCCCTGCCATTAGTGAATATTGAGGTTGATGTATCGCAACTCAGTAAGGAAAATTATATTCCTGGACATATAACTATTGTGGATGCTGAAATGAGAACCGAAGGCAGACTAATGGCTTCGTTTGATTGCAAACTGAGATACCGTGGCGCTTCATCATTGAAATATGAGAAAAAGTCATTTGCCATCAAACTGCTCGACAGCGATGGCGAAGACCTTGATGCCAATGTATTCGGAATAAGAAAGGAAAACGACTGGATATTGGATGCAATGGCTATTGACCGCATCAGGATGCGCAACCGCGTGTGCTTTGATATATGGAACGAGATAAGCAAAACACCTTATAAGACAGATTTCGACAACAGAAACGGAACGTTAGGACAGTTTGTCGAAGTATATCTTAATGGAGAATATCACGGACTATATTGTATGACCGACAAGATAGACCGTAAACTCCTCGGTTTGAAGAAAGCCAAGGAACAGAGTGACGGCAGTGTATATGTAAGAGGTGTATTATATAAAGGTGAAGCATGGACGGATGCTACACGCATGACTGGTTATGATATTTCAGAATCATTTGACGGAGAGGCTTGGAACGGTTGGGAACTGCAATATCCTGACGATTATCCCTGTTATGATGCCTGGAAACCGCTAATGAATCTTATTGATTTCAGTAATACTCGTAATGCCTTCTTCAAGTTACATTACCGCCAGCATTTTTATTACGACAATTTAGTGGATTATGCCTTGTTCATTATGGGATTTAATATTATCGATAATAATGTGAAGAATACTCATTTCAGTTGTCCGGACATTAACGTCAACGAGACATTTCTTATCACCCCATGGGATCTTGACTGCTCTCTTGGCGGTCTGTATGAGGGAAGCCATTATGAAGAATATACAAAGATTTCCGAGTTGACAAGTAATTATATATACTATCAGCTTTATGTTTACAATGTAGATAATTTCCGTGTAAGTATGAAAGAACGTTGGCAGGAATTGTTGTCAGGGATAATGTCTCTCGATAACTTTAACGCACGTCTTGATACTTATGCCAAGAGATTCAAGGAGTCGGGAGCTTGGCAGCGTGAGTATGACAAGTGGAACAATAATCCCGTTCCCCTCAACCTTGATGAGGAGTTGGAATATGTAAAGAAATGGTATGTAAATAACATTGCAGCTCTTAACAAGGTATTGGGTGTAATAGCAGATGATATTCCTTATGTTTTCCAAGATACTGATTCCTATAATATTAGGATGTATAATATAGATGGAAAGAGGATAATGTCGAATCCTTTTGGCAGAAGAATATACATAGAGAATGGCAGAAAAATAATCAGATGAGATAAAGTATTTCTTTTATGATACGCACATTACAGTCGCTGAGATTCTTTTTCATTATACTTGTGGTGTTATCCCACTACATTGGTTCAAGTTTTGACTTTGGAGGAGAGTGTGGTGTTTCGTTCTTCTTTATGTTAAGTGGATTCGTATTGTCATTGGCATACAGTGAAAGAATTGCCAAAGGTTCATTCAGCACAAAGCCTTTTGTTGTGAAACAGTGGATTAAGATTTATCCCTTGCATATTCTGACATTTATAGTAATGTTTGCGCTTGATATAAGGCTTGAGAAATATTGTGATATTACGGCTGTAATAGCCAATATTCTTCTTCTGCAAAGTTGGGTTCCTGCCGACAGTTTCTATTTCGTAGCCAATAGCCCGTCATGGTTTCTATGCGACATATTGTTTTTCTATGTTGTGTTTTCTTCATTAAACAAGTATATATTACGTTCTGACAATAGAAAACTATTAGCAATAAGCCTCGTAGCTATTTTATTGTATATATGTCTGATGGCTGTTTTGCCCACTTATCTTGTAAATCCCATACTTTATGCCAATCCATTAACGCGACTATTGGATTTCATAGTAGGTATTATACTATATAAACTTTACGTATCAGACAATGGTATTGCACTTAGGGATAAGCTTAATGGCAAATCCTTTCTTACTGTATCATTAATGGAACTGTCGGTAATATTGCTTGTAGTAATCACTGCCATTTTATATCCTCACCTTCCGCAGAGAGTAAGGACAGTCTCAATATTTTGGTTGGCTATTCCTTTATTTATCTTCTTCTTTGCAATTACTGATAAACATAGCGGTGTTATATCCAAGTTTCTGCAAGGAAAAACAATGTTGTGGTTGGGAAATATATCATTCTGCATTTATATCATTCATGCCCCTGTGCTAAGGATATTCAACAGTATATCGGTTCATACCGGTATTGCTGACTCAAACTTGGTCCATTTCATACTGTTTACTACAATACTAATATTTTTCTCGCATATCACCAATAAATTAAATATTGCTTTAATATCGAGAATAGGATCAATAATTGTGTTTACAAAATCACTTAACAAGATATATTCAAGTGCAAGTCTAAAATTGTTGAGGTTTTGTTTTATTATTAGTCTTCTGTATGGTACAACTTTCTTGTTAGCTGAATTTTACGATAATCCGTTTTCAAGTTTTCATGACTTTATAATATTGGCTCTTCAATGGTTGGCAATAGAGATAGCCATATTCGGACTTATCTATATTATTAGCATAAACAAATACGTCTTTTGTGTATTGTTTCCCATAATAACGGTATTAAGTACAATAATAGCTTATTATCGCTGTACTCTGCACTTAACATTGATGCCCGAAGTAATAGAGCTTTTATTGGAGAATGACCTGCGTACAAGTATGGACGTTGTAAGTTGGCAGCTTGTGTTATGGATTATGCTCGCTTTGGTAGTGTCAGTATTCATTTCAATGAAACGTTTTTGTATGGAAAATATTCCATGCCAGTGGCTTCATATGATAGTTTCCTTAATAATTGTAATGGTGCCGCTAAATGTGGGTACAACCAATAATGCCATTGTAAAAAGAATACCCTATTCCATATTCTTCACCATAGCAGAATACCTTGACAACCGAATCAGTGTGGAAACCGTACGTCAGGATTTTAAGGGTAGTGCTGTATGTAATACAGATTCCATGACAGTCGTTTTCATAATAGGAGAATCACTGAGGGCTTCGAGTATGCAGGTTAATGGATATGAAAGGGCAACCACACCGTTTTTATGTAAGGAAAAAAATGCAGTATCAATGTCAAATATATATAGTGACTATAACCTTACTCATCTCAGTATACCCCATTTTATGACTCGTTCTGATGAAAAACATCCTGACAGGGCATATAATGAACGTTCATTCATATCATTAATGAAGCGCGCCGGATATTCCACGGCATGGCTTGCAAATCAAGAGAGCATAAAGAGTTTTGTGTATTTTATCAAGGAGTGCAACAGAGTGAAATACGTAAGTAGTGGAAAAGTGTCATATATTTATGAAAAGTGGCTTGATACAGACTTATTACCTTATTATGACGAGGAGTTGCAGCGTCCAGCAGCGCTTAAACTGATAATTCTTCATACAGTAGGCTCGCATTGGTATTACAATACACATTTTACAGATGAATATGAAAAATTCAAACCTATAACCGACAGTAAGATAATATCATCAAACTCTTTTGAACAAATACGCAATTCGTATGACAACTCTATTATATTTTCCGATTACTTTTGGAATCAGGTAATAAACAGGTTGAGAAATAGAAATGCGGTGTTGATATATCTTTCCGATCATGGTGAATGTATGGGTGAGGACAGCCATTTCATTCACGGCAGTGTGGATAATGAACCACAGCATTTGCCAGGATGTTTTATCTGGTATTCCGACGAGTATGCCCGAAGGTATTCTCAGAAAGTAAAGGCATTACGTTCAAATAAAGACAAGAGATATAAGTCTTACTTTCTTTTCCATAGTATTCTTGATGCCGCTGACATAAAGAGCGGATATATAAATAACAATTTGAATATATTTAGATAGTTAAAATAATTACGACATGAAGATATTACTTTTAGGTGAGGCAAGTTTTGTGCATAGTACATTGCGAAATGGATTTGAGGCTCTTGGGCACAATGTTACACTTGTGTCCGCTGGTTGTATATGGGATTGTCCTCGTGACATTGACCTAAGCAGGAATATGCGCTTGGGAATGCTTAGTGGCTTGAAAGTTATATGGAAGATATTGGCTAATCTGCGTTTGTTTATTGGCAACGATATAGTTCAGATGAACGACTTTCACACCTTACCGTTGAAATTGGGTTGGAACAAGCTTTTCTTTAAGTTCATCAAGCGGTATAATAAGAGAGTGGTGAGAGGCTGTTGGGGAGATGACATTGTAGTCTTTGACGCGCAAGCTAAGGGAGTTCTTGCCTATTCTGATACACATATTGGTACTCAAGCCATTAATGAGGAAGAAAACAAGTGGAGAATAGAAGAACAGCACTTACCAGAGTTTTTGAGTTGTTGTAGATATGTGAATAAGCATGCTGATGCTTTCGCTGCATGTCTTTACGAGTATTATGTATATTATAATAATGCTGCATGTCGTTCGAGACTGCATTATCTGCCATTGCCAATAGAAATACCTGATATAAAAGACATAAGAATTAAGGGTGAGAATTGGCCCATAAAAGTACTTGTAGGCATACAAAAACGTAGGGATTTTATAAAAGGAGCAAGTGTATTAGCCTCCCTTGTTGAAAAGATAGCGGCAGAGCAGCCTGATAAGGTTGAGGTCAGAAAAGTGTATGATGTTCCATATATTGAATACTGCAAGATGCTTGAAGAGGCTGATGTGTTGGTTGATCAACTTTATTCCTATACCCCGGCAATGAATTCCCTTGCAGCCATGGCGCGCGGAACCGTAATAATTGGTGGAGGTGAGGAGGAGTATTATGAATTTATTGGAGAAAAGGAGTTGCGTCCGATAATTAACGCGCGCCCTCAGCAGGATGACTACAATCTTGAAGTATTACGCGAGGCTTTGCTCACTCCTGGCAGGATAAGCGAATTATCGCGTGAGAGTGTGATTTTTGTACGTAAGCATCATGATTATATGAAAGTCAGCAAGCAATATATAGAAATGTATGAAAAACTGTTGTCATAGTTCATCTATAATATGTATTTGCATATTTTCTCCAATGAATGTATAATGACATTGTCATAGAGAAGAGATGGGACAAACGTGTGAAAAGGAAAAAATAGAACAACGACTATATACACCCATACATTGTTGAATAGTGTGTGGGAATTGATTAAATTCATAATATTGTCAGATGCTTTTTTTATTATAGTAGTTACATCCATTATTATTCCATATTCTTTTGAAAAGTGGAATATGAAGAAAGCTGTATAGAGACTTATTGGGATTGTCCTGCCATAGTCACATGACAGCAGTGTGAACATTGGCAGTTGAACTAAAAGTTGGAAACAAATAACCTTGCTTAAATCATATTTGTCTTTATTAGAAGTGATACTTTTATTATATTTGTCAACTATAGGGATGTGGGTGCAAAGATAATATGCAAGAATGAACACTATTATTAGCGTTGTGGTTGCCAATAACGGATTGTCAGCGAAAGTTATGTCATAATGCATGGCGAACACCTCCTTGTTTGTCATACCAAGGAATTGAATGGCAAGTCCAATATTCTCGTTGTCTATATCAACATATTGAGTAATATAAGGTATCCATGACTTCCATATATCATCCACTTGCTCTGCATTTCCTCTGAATAAGCAGGAAAACATCATACATAACAGTGGTATAGAGAATATGCACAGTGATTTTAATATATTCTTTTCCTTATTCCAATATTGCATTAATAATACAGGAACTAATACAAAAAATACAGGTTCGTAAATGATAATGCTTATCGAAATTAGTATTATGGATATAAGCAAGAATTTGCTCTTGTTGTTGCTTAAATATTTGAAAAAATAATTATATGAAAAATAACACAGGCATAGCATCATGAAATCCCGTCTATATACAGCTATCGATGTGGTGCTGCAGGCTATAGGATACATCGCTCCAAGAAGACTCCATTTATACTTGGTAAATATCCTGAACAATAGATAGAAAAATAATATATATGACATGAGTTCTATTATCAGAATGGCATATCTTACGTCGAATGTATGTATGGTGTTGGCAGAAAGAAGTAATTGCCCCATCAGTCCACGTCTGACGAAGCCTCCCTCATAGTTTATCATCCAGTCGCTTATTTGGTAGGATTCGTAATCTGGAATATATATGAATGAATACAGGGCAATGAAACATATAATGGCAATAAAAACTATTGTCAATATTTTATTTGCATAATATGCTTGATTATTTTTTGATGTCATTTTTCTTGTTGTCATATTCATTTATGATGTGCAACCATTTGTTTATGATGTTTTTCTTGGAATAGAGTTTGCCTGTTTTAATTGCATTCTTTCCACATTCTTTTCTCAATTCTTCTGATGACATCATTTTAATTACTGCCTCTGTAAATTGTGCGGTGTTGCCTTGTTCCACTATATATCCATTATAACTATAGGAAACAATGTCACTTGCACCATATTGGAAGTCAAATACTACAGAAGGTAATCCGCAAGCCTGGGCTTCAATGAGAGTCATTGGAAGCCCCTCATAGCGCGAGGTCATCAAGTGAAGGCTATAATGTGGATATACCGACATTATATCATTGTGCCTGCCGCACAGTTTCACTTTGTCTTCAAGGTGCAGTCTTTTTATCTGCTGTTGCAGTGATTCCCTGCATGATCCATCTCCATAGATATCGAGACTCCAGTCGGGAAATTTCCTTGATATTTCCTTCCAGCAGTTGATAAGTATATCAAAGCCTTTCTGACGTTCAAGTCTGCCCACGGCTATTGCTTTTTTTACGCCATAATCATCAGTATATGACGTGACATCGTTAATGTAATTTGGGATTATATCCACTTGTTTGGCATTCTTAAACTCTTTTGCATCACCACTTGTGAGGCATATTATCCTTTCTGCCCTTTTCTCAGTGAGAATGAAGAGTTTGTTGAATGGATTGAAGTTTCTTGCCAAATGCGATTCATATATCTTTATTGCCTTAGTGCGACAGAAAGGCAGTAGTATTGCTCCCAATGTGGTGGCGAAGAATATTATGTCAGGATTGATTTTCGTGATTACTTTGTTTAGCCGGATTATTGCAATAATCATTGTGTTAATGCGAGTAAAAAGTCTTGATACAGAATTATTGGTCTTCTTGGCAAAAGGAACGTCCAGAAGTATCAACTTAACCTTATCGGTAAGCTGATAGTATTGTGGACGGTTGTCATGATACACGGAAATAAGAGTTACTTGATGGTTGTATTGCATGGAAAGAGTATTTGCCTTTTCACTCACAATGCGTTCCACTCCACCGTTTTCCGAGAAATCCTCAATAACGTATATGATGTTCATTGCTTTCCATTTTTAAATGTTCTGTAGAACAAATTGAATAACTTGCATGAACCATTTATTCCGAATAAATCCAATGCCAATGATTTAACAAGTCCTTGAATGCCATTATATGGATATGGTATTACTCTCTGGGACGGTATTACAATTTTTCCCGACTGTATATATATGTATAATTGAATATTATACATGTCCATGTATAGTTTGTGCCACTGCTTTTTGTGTGTATCAATGGAATGTTTGCGGATAATGTCCATTTGTGCGTTTATAAGCTCTATGTAGGTATCCATTGAAGCCATAAGTCCATTTGGATTCCAGTAATACTTGTATGTACCATGCGTTGTAGTGGCAATCTTAGGATTATTTTTTAATATCTCGCCCATCATCCACATATCTTCAAATCTCCTTAGTTGTTTTGGAAACCGAAGATTGTTGAAAATTTCTTTTCTGAATATCTTGTTCCACATCCAGCAATGGTTACTGCCATTGTCTGCAAGCCAGTCAATGGCGTTACGATATACATTGTCGCCAATATTCAGATGACATTCATCATAATGTCCCACATGTTGTTGTACGGAATATTCCAATATATCGTATTCGGTATGAGTGGCGAGAATGTCCATAAGTGGCTTCAATGTGTCAGGAGACAGTTCATCGTCACTGTCAACAAATGTTACATATTTGCCTTTTATTAATTCCAAACCGAAGTTCTTTGCATCAGATGGTCCACCATTTAACTTGTGTATGACAGTGATTCTATTGTTCTTTCTTGCCAAATCGTCAGCCACTTCTCCACTGTTGTCGGTAGAGCCGTCATCAACTATTATTATCTCGCAGTCATCAATGTTCTGCCTAAGGACACTCTCTACTGTTCGTTCGAGCGTATCCTCATTGTTATACAAAGGTATGATTATGCTTAGTTTCATAATAATAGTCTTATGATATTTTTTATAATATTCAATCTAAATTTCATCTGCTGCCATATTGTGAATTTGCTTCCTTTTCCATTACATGATATAGTATTCTCATGCCTGCGGAAATGGATGAGTCTGTCGGGAATGAATATCACATTATACTTATAGGCAGCTACATTACCAATCCATATATCATGCATAGGTATGTTTTTGGGAAATGGCAATGAGGCTTCAAGAATATTACGCCTAAAAGCCATACAACATCCTGTATAACCGTTTTTCCATATAGTATTGTATATGCGTCCTTGTCTCACTTGCATAATGGCATAGAGTGAAGGATACAATGGTTTTAGGCGGTTGTCTGTAACTTCAGCATCACTCACCACACAATGGTATGTCTTCAGCCATTTCATGCATATTTCCACTTTATCAGGTTTCCATACGTCATCTTGGTCTGAGAGGAAGATAAAGTCACCCTTTGAGGCTTTCAATGCACACTCAAAGTTTAAAATAGGAGATTTTCTCCCTGGTCCTTCAATAATTTTTATCCTTTTGTCACCTATGCCTTTTACAATATCAAGAGTACCGTCGGTTGACCCGTCGTCCGACACTATGATTTCATCATCAACATTCAACTGGCAGACAATAGACTCAATCTGTTGTCTGATGTATCTTTCACCATTGTATGTAGCAATGCAGACAGAAATCATATATATCTTTGTATCATCTTATTACTGCAATTTTGCATACAGTGCCCTTTTCACCCTCACTTCCGGCTATGGCCACCATATATACACCGGATGCAACTTTTTCACCCATTCTATTACAGCCATCCCACATGAATGAACCGCCATTGCTTCTTCCTTCAGCCACAATAGCACCGTTGGATGACAATATCTTTATGTCACTGTTATTAGGAAGTCCGCGTACCATAATCATACCAGTATAATCAGGTTCCACGGGATTAGGATAAGCATATACATTGTCACTGCTCAAATCATCGTTAGGTGTCGTAGCGTCAGATGTATAGGAGCAAAGACCTTTTTCAGTGCCAATGAATACCTCACCATTGTCGTTGTCAATGGCAATGGAAAGTATAATGTCCGAAATAAGTTTGGATGTCTTGCTTTCTAAATGAAGAGTCTGTGTCAGTTTATCCTGACTGATAACAAAAACACCAGCTCCATTTGTGCCTATCCATTTTCTTCCTCCACCGTCAATGGCAATACATGTTATGTCAATTCCCGACATTAGATAGTCTGCAAGATTGGTGCCGTCGTTTCGAGGTACTTTAAACTGCACAAATCCTTTTGAGGGGTCGTTGATATAGTCTTTGGGAAGTATTAGCAGACCAACATCTGTTCCAATCAGAAATTCATTGTTTTGTTTGTCTTCAACAATTGACTTAAAGTAGTGAAGGTTGCTTATCTCTGCATCGTCCTGATTCTTATAGGTAAAGAAATCATATAACATGTCATTGTTTATATCGTATCTGAAAGCTGATGAATGTACCCAGTCATGGTTTACAAACCACAGATTATTATTACTGTCGATAAACGAACTGGTCATTTTACGTGCGCTTTTCATTGCGCCTCTGTCCTCAAGTACCATAAGTCCGCTTTGTTTATGCGAAACAAAAGTGCCGTTTGACTTGAGTTCGAGAATTGACTGTGATGGTGCCGCACTGTTGAATATCCATAGATTACCATTGTTGTCGTAGTTCAATCCTGTGATAAGCACGTAGTTGGGATTGCCGCTGTTGCTGAATGTTTCAAGAATACTGTTCTCGTGATTATAGAATTCTTTCAGTGTTCCGTTTTCAAATATATAAACTCCGTTTCTGGTACCTGCTGCCAGTTTGTTGCCATAAACGTCAAGGCACATCATGTCCCAGTATTTCTGACCTGTCATTTCTGGTATATAGTCATCTTTATATATATCCCATTCGTTGTTCTTGAGTACTTGAATAGCTGCTGGTTGACTGAAATTCCAGTCTGTTCCGGTACAAGTGTAGAGTGCGCCGTTCTTGAATTTCATAAATCCGAATTGGTTGGTTTTCGGTCCTCCGGGATTCAAAGTCTTTACCAATTCTATGTTATTTGTATATGCAGAGTTGTCCACGTTGAATATGCCGTCAGGATATGAGGGGGTTGACTCCCAGTTGGCCTTGTCTTGTAGATTTGTACTCATTGAGGCTGAGATGGCCTTGTTTTGAGTGTTTAGGGCATATATGGTGCTGCCTGAAACGGCAAAACGCTTGATGGATTGGCCTAATAGGTATGACTCATAGACTTCTCCTGATGCTACGTTTAGCTTTATACCGCCGAAGTTTGTTGCTATATAGGCATATTTATCGTTGTTCACTATGCTGTTCACCGTTTTGTCCTCGGTCATGGATTTGTTGTATAGGTATGGCACGTTGGTTACGTTGCCTTGCAGGTCGATAAGGTCTATGTTGGAGTTGTCATAGACTACGATGAGACGCTTGGTTTTTTGATTCCAGGATATGTTGGTTACTACAACGTCGCTCATGCCTGTGGTCTTGTCGAAGGTCTGGATGCTTTGGTCGTTCTTGTTGTATAGATATAATGAGTTGGAGGCCTGTACGAAGAGGTAGTTGCCTGTTTCTTGTATCTGTTGAGGCTCGCTATAGGACATATAGATTTTCCAGTCGCCTACGGCAGCTGTTATGTTCAATGATATTGATGCCAAGGTTATTAGGGTAATGAAGAATTTTTTCATTGTTATTTTGTTTCTTTTAGGTGGGCGGCGAGCTTGGCTACGGCACGGGCTCTGTGACTGATGGTATTCTTGATGTCGTTGCCTAATTCGGCGAATGTTTTGTTATAGCCTTCTGGCTGGAAGATGGGGTCGTAACCAAAGCCTTCGCTTCCTCTGCGCTCACGGATTATCTCGCCTTCCACGATACCCTCGAATAATGAAGAATCATAATTCTGATGTTCCCCCTGTTTCCCGGTAGGGGATGTAAGGATGAGGGATATGACGGTGCGGAATCGGGCATTGCGGTTGGTTTTTCCTTCTAATTCTTTTAATAGTGTCGTCATGTTCGCCTCCGAGTCGTGACTTTCGGCATTAGGGTCTTTTATTGCGGCATAGCGTGCGCTATATACCCCCGGTTCTCCTCCGAGGGCTTCCACTTCAAGACCTGTGTCATCGGCAAAGACGTTGCAATGGTATTTGTCGTAGATATATTGCGCCTTCTGTCGTGCGTTCTCTTCCAAGGTGGAGCCTGTTTCGGGAAGGTCGTCATGACATCCCAAGTCATTCAGGGACAATACCTCGAATGAGGGTCCGAGAATGTCGCGTATCTCGTCAAGCTTATGCTTGTTGTTTGTTGCAAATACTATTTTCATTTGTCTTTCTTCTTTACTTTCACTTTTATTTGGTCGAATCCTTCGCCATAGACTCCGATAGCGGCACTCTGACTGACGAAGGCGTTGGGGTCGATACTCTTGATGAGACGGAATATCTGAAGGCTCTCGCGCTTCTTGGCAAGCAGGCAGATGACCTTGGTAGGTTTGCCTGTCCAATAACCGTGACCGTCGAGAATTGTCATTGTATGTTCGGTAGAGCTTGCAATGGCATGGGCAATCTCCTGGTATTTCTTCGAGAAGATAAGAAATTGCACAGACTGGCGCTGATAATACATCACCCAGTCGAGCATCAAGCACTCGATAACCATTGTACACAGACCGAATACCACCATCCGACATCTGGCATCAATAGCTCCAAACCTGTCGATAAACATCGAACTGCCAATAATGCAAATATCAATGATAATCAAGGCTTTGCCAAGGGATATATTATGATATTTGTTGATTACCGCAGCTATAATATCAGTTCCGCCCGTACTTCCATTATTTAGGAATACAATGGCAAGAGCCGTACCAGTCATCATACATCCTATCATCAGCGACATAAAGTCGTTGCCCTCGCCAAGCAGTTTGTAGAAATGCCCGTCGGGTTGAAGCACTATTTTCTGTGCCACTTCGAGGAAGAACGTTAGTGCAAAGGTGGCATAGATGGTTTTGGTGAGGAATTTCCATCCGAGTATCTTCAATGCCGCTACGATGAGTATGGCATTGATGATAAAGAATGTGTATTGCACAGGAAATCCCGTGGCGTAGAAGACAATAGCTCCCACACCCGAGATTCCTCCTGTCACAATTTCGTAGGGCAACAGGAATACGGTGAATCCGAATGTATATAACATCAGGCCCAGCGTGATGTTAATATAGTCTTTTATTTCGTATAGTATTGCCTCGCGTGTCATAAATAATTATTTAATAACGATATTCACTATCTTCTTAGGTACGATGATGACCTTCACCACCTTCTTGTCGCCAATATACTTGGCTGATTTCTCGTCAGCCAATACTGCCTCCTCAATGGTCTTGTTGTCGGCATCGGCGGCAAACTGCATCTGGAAACGAGCCTTGCCGTTGAACGAGATGGTGAGCTGCATACTGCTCTCTACTAGATAACTCTCGTTGTATTGAGGCCAAGCGGCATCGCACACACTTCCTTGTTCGCCAAGGGCTTCCCACAGTTCTTCGGCAATATGTGGAGCGAAGGGAGAGATAAGGGCAACGAGATCCTTGAGTATCACCTTGCTGCGGCACTTTGATTGTGCCAGTTCGCCCACGGCAATCATGAATGCCGAGATACTGGTGTTGTAAGAGAAGTGCTCAATGTCGAATGTCACCTTCTTGATGAGCTTGTGCAGACTCTTGAGCTGCTCTGCTGTCGGTTCGTCGTCATTTGGCAGGAACTCATCATCGCGGTTCCAGAACAATGCCCAGAACTTCTTGAGGAATCGGTGGCAACCGTCGATACCATTCGTGTCCCAAGGCTTTGACTGCTCAACCGGACCGAGGAACATCTCATACAAGCGCAGTGTGTCGGCACCGTATTTCTCGACAATCATATCCGGATTTACCACGTTGAACATCGACTTCGACATCTTTTCGATAGCCCATCCGCAGATATACTTTCCATCCTCGAGGATAAACTCGGCATTGGCATATTCAGGACGCCATGCCTTGAATGCCTCAATGTCGAGCTGGTCGTTGCTCACGATATTCACATCCACATGGATAGGGGTAACCTCGTAGTTGCCCTTGAGTCCGAGAGATACGAATGTGGGATGGTCGGCACCTTCCTGGTTGATACGATATACAAAATTGCTTCGTCCCTGTATCATTCCTTGGTTGACAAGTTTCTTGAATGGTTCGTCGGCACAAGAATAACCGCTGTCATACAAGAACTTGTTCCAAAAACGAGAGTAAATCAAGTGTCCTGTGGCATGTTCGGTACCACCTACATACAAGTCAACGTTCTGCCAATATTCGTCAGCCTCCTTGCCCACGAGAGCCTTGTCGTTGTGGGGATCCATATAGCGCAGGTAGTAAGCCGATGAACCGGCAAAACCTGGCATGGTGTTGAGTTCCAATGGGAATACTGTCTTGTTGTCGATGAGTGACTTGTCAACTACCTCTTCCTTCACGGTGTCCCAAGCCCACTTCTTGGCGCGTCCCAATGGTGGTTCGCCAGTCTCAGTTGGCTTATATTCGTCAATCTCGGGTAACAACAGTGGCAACTTCTCCTTCGGAATCATATAAGGCATGTTGTCCTTATAGAATACAGGGAACGGTTCGCCCCAGTATCTCTGACGAGAGAAGATGGCGTCGCGCAGGCGGTAGTTCACCTTTACGCGTCCGAGATTGTTCTCTGTGACGAATTTCTTGGTGGCGGCAATGGCTTCCTTTACTGTGAGTCCGTTGAGGGAAAAGCCGTTAAGAGTCTCTACTCCACTCTTCGGTGAGTTTTCTACAATACCTTCCTTTGCATCGAAGCTCTGCTCACTGACATCAGCTCCCTTGATAAGCGGGATGATGGGCAGGTTGAAGTGCTTTGCAAAGGCATAGTCGCGGGAGTCGTGTGCTGGAACAGCCATGATGGCTCCTGTACCATATCCAGCTAGTACATACTCTGAAATCCAGATTGGAATAGCCTCGCCTGTGAAAGGGTTGACAGCGTATGAGCCTGAGAAGACTCCTGTTACGCGATGATCGCTGATACGGTCGCGCTCAGTGCGCTTCTTCACGTATGCAATATATTCATCCACAGCTGCACGCTGCTCGGCAGTGGTCAGTTCATCTACCAGTTCGCTCTCAGGAGCCAGTACCATGAATGTGACACCGAAGATTGTGTCGGCACGAGTGGTGAAGATAGTGAAATGCTTGTCGCTGTCCTTAACAGAGAACTCCATCTCTGTACCTTCTGAGCGACCAATCCAGTTGCGTTGGGTCTCTTTAAGTGACTCGGTCCAGTCGATGGTATCCAATCCGTCGAGCAGACGCTGTGCGTATGCTGATACTCTTAGGCACCACTGGCGCATCTTCTGCTGCACCACGGGATATCCTCCGCGCACACTCACACCATCTACCACCTCGTCGTTGGCAAGCACAGTGCCGAGTTTCGGACACCAGTTCACCATTGTCTCACCGAGATAGGCAATACGATAGTTCATGAGCACCTCCTGCTTCTTCTTCTCTGAGAATGAATTCCATTCCGAGGCAGTGAAGTGTAGCTCCTCAGTGCAAGCAGCAGATATATTCTCAGTACCCATCAGTTCGAAATGCTCGATGAGCTTGATGATAGGCTGAGCCTTCTGTGATGCAAGACTATAGTAGGACTTGAACATGCGGATGAATGCCCACTGGGTCCAATGATAGTAATCCGGAGCACAAGTGCGCACCTCGCGGTCCCAGTCGAATGAGAATCCAATCTTGTCCAACTGTTCGCGATAGTGATTAATGTTTGCCACGGTTGTTACCTCGGGGTGCTGACCGGTCTGTATGGCATATTGCTCTGCTGGAAGTCCGTAGGCATCATATCCCATAGGATTGAGCACGTTGAATCCCTGCTGGCGCTTGTATCTAGCATAGATGTCGCTGGCGATATATCCGAGTGGATGTCCCACATGCAGTCCAGCTCCTGAGGGATAGGGGAACATGTTGAGTACGTAGAACTTCTTGCGCTTTGCGTCTTCAGTGACCTTGTAGGTTCTGTTTTCCACCCACTTCTCGTGCCACTTCTTTTCGATTTCTCTAAAATTGTATTCCATAATTATATTTCGTTTTTTCTTTTCTTCAGTGCATAATACGCTGCAAAGTTACATAATTATAATGAAACGACAAAAGAAAAGCCTGTTTTTTTATATTATTTAGCTATGAAGGCTATCATCCTCAATAGTTAAAAAACAATAACCGCATAGGAAAAGTGTGTTTTTTGCTTGCTTATTTTATAGGAAAAGTGTATTTTTGCAGGGTCAAAAATGATGGAAAAGTGTATGTTGTACAGAAAAATAGAAGAAAAGATTGAGGATTGCCTAAGGAATGACTCAGGCAGAATGCCAATAGTTGACGGTGCCCGACAAGTAGGCAAGTCGTTTATTATTAGGCATGTAGGCGAACGTATGTTCCCCAACTATATTGAAATAAATATGGAGGAGGACAAGCGTGGCGAACGGTTGTTTGCCGATGTGAATACTGTATCAGACTTTTATATGGCACTTAGTACTATTGCTGGAGACAAGATGAAGGACAAGCAGACAACACTTGTATTCATTGACGAGATACAGGCTTATCCGCAATTGTTGACTCTTGTGAAATTTCTGATGGCAGACGGAAGATTCAGGTATATAGCAAGCGGCTCAATGCTTGGTATCACATTACGCAAGACACAGTCCATTCCTATTGGAAGCATACAGCGCATAAGGATGTATCCAATGGACTTTGAGGAATTTATTATTGCCAATGGAGTAGGCAGAATAGCTCTCGACCAGATGAGGCAATTGTTCGAGTCAAACAAACCTCTCAGCGAAGCCATACACAACCGTATTCTCAACTTGTTCAGGAAGTATCTTCTTGTGGGAGGTATGCCTGCATGCGTGCAGATATTTGTCACGCAACAGAATATCGTAACAATCAGGAATATACAGCGTGACATCCATCAGCTGTATGCCGAAGATGCGGCTAAATACGAGATGGATGCAGGCAGAAAACTGAAGATACAACGCATCTTCGACCTTATCCCGTCGAATATGGAAAACAAGAAGAAGCGTATTGTTGCCAAGTCAATCGAGGGCAAGACTGGCAAGCGCATGGAGGACTATCAGGATGAGTTTGACTATCTAATATCCTCTGGCATTGCCTTGGACGTAAAAGCAGTGAGTCAGCCCACATTCCCGCTTGTGCAGAATATGGGCAAGAACTTGTTGAAGCTATATCTGAACGATGTAGGGATATTCTCGGGTATTCTCTATAGAAACAACATAAAGCCAGTGCTCGACGATTCGGTGAGTGTAAATCTCGGAGCCTTGTATGAGACGGTAGTAGCTCAGGAACTAAAGGCCCATGGCTTTAGTTTGTATTATTATGACAACAAGCAGAATGGCGAGGTGGATTACCTGATTGACGATTACGAGAACATGACGGTGTCTCCCATAGAGGTGAAGTCAGGCAGGGACTACAAGATACACAGTGCCATAAACAAATTCATATCCAACAAGAGTTACAATGTCTCCAAAGCCTACGTTTTCTCCAACGAGCGCAACGTATTTGAAGAAAACGGCATCATATACCTGCCCATATATTACATAATGTATTTCAAGGCTGATTGATGTTGATTTGTAGCTAAACCCTATCTTGGCAACTTCACTTTGAGTATGATGAAATAAAGAACACCGGCTACCGTAAGGCATACAGGAAAGGCATACCAGATGCCGACAAGACCAAAGCCCAGATGATTACCCAAAAGCCAACTCAAGGGCAATGAGACAACAAAATAGGCAAAGAAGGCTGCCCACATCAGATGTTTCATCTCGCCCAGTCCACGCAATGCATTGGCAATAGAGCATTGGAAGGCATCGCTAATCTGGTAAAGAATAAGAGGAATAATAGTTACAGCGACAAGTTGGCCTACTATCGGGTCGTCAGAGAACAGACCACCGATATCATGACGGAACAAATATACAGGAATCGCCATTACGGCGGCAATACCTATGATAATGAAGAATCCACTCTTAGTGACTTCAACGATGGATTTCCATTCCTTCATGCCCGCAAAATGGCTCACACGAATACTTATGGCAGTGGCAATGCCGAGGTAGATGTTATAGAAGAACATCGAGGCGGTGAGCATTATCTGATGGGCGGCAAGCGGTTTGGTGCCTAACCATCCCACAAAGATTGCAACGAGTGAGAATGCTCCGCACTCAATGGTGGATTGTATTGCAGATGTCCATCCCAGTTTGTTAATCTGCATGAACAACTTCTTTTTCTTGCTGGTGTCATTCTTCATAGCTCCGTTGAGATACACCCTGAATTTCTTTCCGATAAAGAATATTATACAGAATGAAATGGCAATAACAAGTCTTGATGTTGCAGTGGAGATACCGGCTCCGAGAAGTCCCAACTCCGGTAATCCCGCTTTTCCGTAGATAAGGAGATAGTTGCCTATGATATTAAGTATGTTCGAAGAGACAAGTACATACATCGAAATCTTCGTTGAACCGATTGTGTCGAAAAACTGTTTCATCTGGCATCCGATGACGGCAAAGGGAATAGATAGAATATTAACTATCAGGTAGGGACGCATCAGCGGTAGTAGTTCTTCGGGTTGACCAAAGAAGGGTAGGGAGAAATAGAATGCAATGGCGAGAGCCGTGAGCACAAGTATCAGGATGACATTAGCCTCAAGGCATGAGCGCATCACACATCCAGCCTCTTCCTTCTCATTGCGACCTATGAATGGACCGGCCACAGGTGTGAGGGCGAAGTTGAAACCGATAGAGAAGAGAACGAATAGGACAAAGATGCCATTAACAAAACTGGCTGCTGCCAATTCTGTCGTAGAGTGATGACCTATCATAAGAGTATCGGCGAAATTGAGGACAAGATTGCCTATTTGTCCTACCACTATCGGAGTGCCGAGCTTTATCAGAGTGCTGTAATGATTTGGCATATTCATTTTTTGCCGGTTACAATCTTTATTATTTACCGGTTACAATCTTCTTTATTTCGTTGAGTTTATTAAGGGCTTCTACGGGAGTGAGGTTGTTGATGTCGAGACCGATAATCTCGTCGCGCACCTGACAGAGGACAGGGTCGTCGAGTTGGAAGAAGCTGAGTTGCATACCTTCGCGACTTTGTGCTATTGAGGCTGTCGGTTTTCCGGCAGAGCCAACCCCTGCATTGTCTGATTCCAATTCCTTGAGGATTACATTTGCACGACGTACAATACTCTTGGGCATACCAGCTATCTCTGCCACGTGAATACCGAAGGAGTGTTCCGAACCGCCACGCATCAATTTGCGAAGGAAGATAACCTTGCCGTCCATCTCTTTCACACTGACATTGAAGTTCTTGATGCGCTTGAAGTTTTTCTCCATCTCATTAAGTTCGTGATAGTGAGTGGCGAAGAGAGTGCGTGCCTTTGCCCTCGGATTCTCATGCAGATATTCCACAATCGCCCAGGCTATTGATATACCATCGTATGTGGATGTTCCGCGACCTAATTCGTCGAAGAGAACGAGCGACTTGGGGGATACGTTGTTGAGGATATTCGAAGCCTCTGTCATCTCTACCATAAAGGTGGATTCACCAAGTGATATGTTGTCGCTTGCGCCTACACGGGTGAATATCTTATCTACAAGACCTATGCGCGCACTTTCGGCGGGAACAAACGAACCTATCTGTGCCATGAGTACTATGAGGGCTGTCTGGCGTAGAAGAGCCGACTTACCTGCCATATTTGGACCCGTGATAATCATTATCTGCTGATTGTCGGAGTCGAGCATGATGTCGTTGGGCACATATTCCTCGCCTACGGGCATCTCTGTCTCTATGACGGGATGGCGTCCCTGCTTGATGTCGATAATATCTGAATTGTCGATAATGGGGCGGACATACTTATGCTCCTGTGCTGTCTTGGCTCCCGAGAGCAGGCAGTCGAGATGGGCAATCAGGTTGGCGTTGGTCTGTATCTGTTGGATATACTCCTGGGTATCCACTACAAGATCGTTGAAGAGTTTTGTCTCCAAAGAGAGTATCTTCTCCTCGGCACCGAGAATCTTCTCCTCGTATTCCTTCAGTTCCTCGGTGATGTATCTCTCAGCTTGAGCAAGTGTCTGCTTGCGAATCCACTCCTGCGGCACCTGTTCCTTATAGGTGTTTCTCACCTCAAGGTAATATCCGAAGACATTGTTATATCCTATTTTCAGACTTGCTATACCAGTCTTTTCCACTTCGCGCTCCTGTATCTTCAAGAGATAGTCCTTACCGTGATAGGCAATGCTGCGGAGCTGGTCGAGTTCCTCGTTTACACCATCATTAATCACCCCACCCTTGTTGACAAGTTGTGGAGCGTCGGGATGGAGTTCGCGATCTATCCTGTCGCGAATAAGTTCGCAGAGGTTAATCTGCTCCCCTACCCTCTTGAGAACATCATTATTGGCGTGTTCACAGGCAGTCTTAATTGGTTTGATGGCTTGGAGGGCTATCTTCAGTTGCACCATCTCTCTTGGTGTAACCCTGCCCACTGCCACCTTCGACACCACTCGCTCCAGGTCACCTATGCGGTGGAGTTGTTCGTCGAGCAGTTCGCGGAATTGCGGTTCGCGGAAGAAATACTCCACCACATCCAGTCGGTCGTTGATCTTTTTCTCACTCTTCAGCGGGAACACCACCCACCGGCGCAATAATCTGCTGCCCATAGGAGATATGGTATTGTCAATGACATCAAGGAGCGATTTTCCGTCCTCGTTCATTGGTGTAATAAGTTCGAGATTACGGAGAGTAAATCTGTCGAGCCTTACGTATTTCTCTTCCTCAATTCTTGAGATAGACGTGATATGACCGATTTGGGTGTGTTGTGTCATCTCAAGATACTGAAGAATGGCACCACTGGCTATGATACCGCTCTTGAGATGGTCGATACCGAATCCCTTGAGATTCTTCACTCCGAAATGCTTCAGAAGTTTCTGTTTGGCCGTTTGTTCGGTATATACCCAGTCGTCGAGTTGGAAAGTGAAGAACTTACTGCCGAAGTATTGTTCAAACTGCTGTTTGCGGTTGCGCTCAAAGATTACCTCTTTAGGTGAGAAGTTGCTGAGCAGTTTTTCTATATAGTCGGGCGTACCTTCACCGGTAATGAACTCGCCGGTGGAGATATCGAGGAAGGATATGCCGCATGTGGATTTGTCGAAATGCACAGAGGCGAGGAAGTTGTTCTCCTTGTAGTTGAGAACGTTGTCGCTCATGGCAACGCCAGGAGTTACCAATTCGGTGATACCTCGCTTTACCAGTTTCTTGGTGAGCTTAGGGTCTTCCAGTTGGTCGCATATAGCCACTCGCTTACCGGCCCTGACGAGTTTGGGGAGATAAGTGTCGAGGGCATGGAAGGGGAATCCTGCCATCTCCGAACCCTTGCAGTTGTTGCCGTTGTTGCGTCGGGTGAGTGTAATTCCCAATATACGTGATGCTATCACGGCATCCTCGAGATAAGTCTCGTAGAAGTCGCCACATCTGAACAGCAGCACAGCATCAGGGTGCTTTGCCTTCAGTTCTGCATACTGACGCATCATCGGGGTCAGTTCCTTTTCCTTGCCTGCCATATTATGTAATCCTAATATTCTTCGTTATACACTTGTATTCCTTATATAGGAAATGCAAAGTGCAAAGTTACACCTTTTTTTCGAGTAAGCCAAAACAATTAAGTATTTTTTATTATTTAGTGGGGAAATATCCCCTTTAGGTTTAGGGAAAACCCCTACGAGTTTAGGGATAATCAATTTCGTAATCCAATAAATCGCCGTATCTTTGCACCAGAAATAAAAACAAAGTGTATAACAATTTAAAAAGTTTAGATTATGAAGAAGATTATGATTATGATGGTTATGATGCTGACGATAGTAGTATCTACCAGTGGCAAGAACAATACCAATGTGAAGAACGACCGCAACAATGTGGTGGTAGTGAATAAGACTATTGTTCGTCACGATGACAATAAATGTTGCAAGTATGGCAACCACGACAGGGGTACGTCATGGCGCGAGAAGAAGGTAGTGTGCAAGTGTAAGTGTCACAGAAAGAACACTTGCTGCAAAAGTCACAATCGCCCTTGCAAGAAATGCTTTAAGATGATGAAAAAGGGTACACATCCCTACATCAGATAAGATTTATTAGAATACAGATGCTTCATTGATACATACTTTAGGTTTTTAGTTATTGTTAAGAATATGGTGGCCACGTAGGGATTTACGAGGCCACCATTTGTTTTTATTTGAAGTCAAGCGAGAAGCTTCCGGCAACGTGAAGCCACGAGAGATAATACACCATGCCATCGTAGTAGCGGTATTTGCCCGTGGGGGGCTGACTGTCCCAAAGGCGCTGAAGCTGCTCCTTGGCAAGTTCCTTGTGCTCGGCAGATGACTTGGCGAGAGCGAAGGCAGCCACGGCATTGGCTCCGAGCATACCATGAGTGTAGTTGTCGAAGCGCTTCTTGCCGTCGAGACTGAATCTTGCATGCTTGTAGTTATCTGATTTAAAGAATGACAATAGGCGCGACATTACTGCTGTCTGACGTTTCTTGTCCTTGCCCCAAAGATAATAGTCCATACCTACGTTCATGGCGCATCTTATAGCGTCGTACATATAGATAGATGTATCATATCCCGCATGTGGCCAGCGATATGCACTACCGTCGTAATTACTGTAGTCGGGATAAAGACCGGTGACGGGGTCTGCGGAGTCAATGAGATGCTGACGTGCAGCCTTGGCAGCCTTCTTCCAGAACTTGCGGTCGTTTGTTGCTACCTCTGCCCATTTGTCGAGGAAAGCAGGCAATTGATATGAGGGGTCGGAGAACTCCTTGCCCACCTTGTCGGGAACAAATGTTATCAGATAGTTGTCACGATTGTAGAGGTTATATACCCCACCCTCGCCTGTCTTCGACATACATTTCTCAAGTATATCATTAGCCTCCTCGGCATATTGCGGTTCGTTCCATCTCTCGGCTGCAAGGAAGAGGGCTGTGGCAAAATACAACTCTCCATCTGATGCATTACTATTGCCAATCTGCTTGCCGTCTCTTGAGCATTGCCAACAGAAATATCCGTCCCAGGGTGAGTTCTTCGGATAAGCCATATATCGCTTTGCCCATCTCCACAGTTTGTCAAACTCGGTACGGTGATTGGTTTGAACACTAATCATCATACCATACGACATACCCTCGGAGCGCACGTCGTTACTGCCTGTGTCATAGATAAATGCCATGTTGTCGTCTGTTTCGTAATATACGGTCTTTTGTCCTTCGGCATCGAAGACTGATACATCACCAGGAGTGAAGAAGTGCTTCCACAGCATTTCCATTTTCTCGTCAACCTCCTTTTGGCTTTTTCCAAGCAGTGAGGTAAAAAGGTTTTCGGCATGAATAGCAGATGTCGATAAAATACCGGCAACAATTAAAGTTAGAATACTGATTTTTCTCATGATAATTCTTTTTAATATGATTATTTAATAGTATTTATAGCCAAGTTTTGACTCTTTCCTCGGTTTTTTGCCAAAGGATGTCAATAAGTGGACTTTCGGTGTATTTCCTTTTCAGTTTCTTGATGTGGCACGAGAGGTTGAATGTGCCTGTTTGTCCCTCCACTTCAGGCGACAAGAGCAGGTGGATGGCAGTGGCTGCACCTTGGCGTGGAGTGCGGATGATGGGGGCGAAGACAGTCTTGGTGATAGGGTCGAACCACATCTTGAAGTATATGATATCTGTGGCAACTATACCAGGGTCGGCACAGTTGACGGTGATACCCTTGTCTTTCAGTTTCCTTGCTAATTTGAGAGTGAACAAGGTGATGGCAAGTTTGGAGTTGCTATATGGGAAGATGCGCCAGAAGAATCCTCGGCATCCTGTATCAAAGAACGACGGGAAATATATTCTTCCCCACATATATGTGAGTGAAGACATCGAGACGATACGGCTTCCACGCTCCATGAGCGGAACAAGGAGACGGGTGAGCAAGTAATGTCCCACATAGTTCACCTGCACAGTGCGCTCCATACCGTCCTCGGTGATGGTGCGTCCTTCCTGTTCGAGTATGCCGGAGTTGTTCATGAGTAATGCCACCTTCTCTCCCCTACACTTTATCTCGTCAGCAAAAGCTTTCACAGTCTTAAGTGAAGACAAGTCGATAGGGATAATCTCCACATCTTCATTGCCGGATTCAGATATTATCCACTTTCGCTTCTCCTCTGCCCTCTCCAAATTTTTGCTAGCCATGATGACATGATACCCCTCAATAGCTACAGCTCGTGCTATCTCAGAGCCCATACATCCGTCAGCTCCTGTGATTATCGCTACTTTCTTCATTAGTTAATATTTTAATTGTAAACCTTGAACCATTTTTCTTGTATTTCCTGTCGAGATATACCTCGGCACTTATTCGATTGGCAATGAGGCGCGAGAGCGACAAGCCCAAACCGGGACCTGGGGTGAACTCGTTGATCTTGAAGAATCGTTCGAAGATATGCTCACCCTCGCCCGAGGGAATGCCACGTCCGGTGTCAGTCACTGTGAAGATGGTGCAGTTGTCCTCGTCTTTTGTACATTCTACCATGATGCAGCCTTGTTCGGTGAACTTGACGGCATTGTCGATGAGGCAGAGCAATATGCGCACAATGCCTTTCCTCTCTGTGACGATGGTTTCCACTCCACTGATATTGCGGAACAGCATCTGTACATCATCATGAGGTTTGGTGCATTTCGACTTCACCTCGTCGAGTATTTCATCAATAAACACCTGTTCTATGTTGTGCGACTGCTCGTTACTCTCGTATTCCGACATCTCGATGAATGTGTTGAGCATATTGGTCATATACAAAGTCTGCTCGAAGACAATGTTGCTAAACTGATTTCTTTCTTCCTCTCTGAGGTCGCTCTTGGGGTTGGTGAGAATCTGTATGAAACCGTTTATCTGGTTAAGTGGAGTGCGTATCTCATGCGACATGTTCTTGATGAAGTTGTCCTTTATGCGCTCGGATTCCGTACCCTTTTTCATTACCTCCTTCTTGAGTTCCTCGGATTCACCAATCTTGATACTCCATTTGATGTAATCCAATGGGGAAATGCCAAACTTGGCCTTGAACTTGGAGCACAGAGAGTCTGTATTGCTGAATCCACATTCGTGTGCAATCTCACTGAGATTCTTGCCATTTTCATTTCTCATCATATCTGCTGCCATGATAATGCGCAGTTCCTCGGGATTTTCTTGAGTCTCGGATTCATTTGTCTCTATATTGCCAAGACGGAGTCGGGTCAGTTCGTCCTGCTTCTCGATGAGATTGTTGATGGTGTTCACAATAGTCTTGTTGCGCTTGTCGAGTTTGCGGTTGTATATCACCATGGCGGCAAAAAGGAGAGCTATTACAAGCAGAATAAGGGCAAATACCTTTATGGCATTATTTTGCTTAGAGAGTTGCTGGTTCTTATTGGCAATCTCGCGTTCCTTTTCCTGTATCTCGTATATCTTAGCCTGTCTCACTCCGTCCTCTTCGTTGTGTCGAATGGATAGTGAGTCCTGAAGTTTTTTTATTGTCTCGGCTTTGGCAAGAGCATCGCGATATTTGCCTTGTTCCTTGTATATGAATTTCTCGCATTCAAGAACATAATCTATGAATGTTTCCGAGATGGTGTCGTTAGAGGCAATGGCATTTTGTCTTATTCTCTTTGTCACCTCTGCAAGGTTCTTCAAGTCCTTGATATTGTAGTAATGTTCAGAGAGAATAGTCTCAACGAATGTTGAGTTGGCAAGTGTTGACTTCATAATCTTGGCAAGATATTTGTCCGCCTCTTTCTTGTTGCCTATTTTACTGTAATATTCTATCATCAGTCCATAGGTATTGATCTGACGGTATTCAACCGCACCATCCATATCGACATTCATTTCTCCCAATATTTGGTTGATGTGTTGCAAGTCTGGTATCAGTTTTGCCGCCTCTTCAAATCTACTGGCTCTTAGAAGACTTGACATATAGTTGCCGACAAAGGAATAGGCACTATTAGCAATTTGGAAGTTGGGTTCATTGTCAAGTGCTGACATAATAACACCTTTCCCCTCTTCAAAGAGTTTAAAACCGCCATTTATGTCGCCGAGACTTATTAGGCTTAATGCCAACGGTTCGGTTGCCGCTATTTCAAACTCTTTCTTGTTGTTTTTGCGTGCTACCTCAATAGCTGCTTTTGCATATTTTATACTTTGGGCATATTGGTGGGTGGAATTGGCGATGCCTGCAAGAGTGCTCAATAGTCTATAATGGTGTTTTACGTTTTTCTGTAGCGCGATGGAGTCTTTCAAGGCTTGTTGGCCATAGTAGTATGCCATCTTGTAATCAGAGAATCCGTTGTAATAAACGGCAAAACGCAAATAGTTGATAATATAAGGAGACACAGTCTTTCTCATCTCCATTTTGTCGATGAGGGCAAGGGCTCGCTTTGGCTCCTGCAAGCTTATCTTTGATACATATTCGCCTGTAAGGGTGCTATCAATACCCTTACTCACTCCTGTCGCCCTCCTATCTGAGCAGGCAGTAAGCAATGATAATGCATAAAATGCAATTAATAATAGAAATAAGTTACGTTTCATTAGTTTCATGTTGATATTTTATTACTGTGATTCTATTCTTTTTATTTCATCTTTTATACATTTTGGAAGTTCTTCATTCAGATGCTGGTGACATGCCATGTCGAGGGTGTACATGCGGGCAATGCAATAGTTGCTGTGATGGCAGTTGCAGCGCGCACACTCCTCTGCCTTCATACGGTTGACGAAACCTGGTTCGTTGAGCAAGGCACGCCCCATCTGCACTGCAACGAATCCTTTGTTGAGTACTTCGTCAATCTTATCTTTTGCCACAAGTCCGCCTACATAAACAAGTGGCATATCTGGTAGTGCCTCGCGGAATTTCAGAGCGTCTTCAAGGAAATAGGCTTCCTTGAATGGTACTGTGGGAATCATATACTTGCCCACCATTCTCACTCCGTATTTCAACCACCAACAGGTCATGTAATGGGTCATTGTGCGGATGGGCATCTCGCCGCGCATCACATACATTGGTGCCTTACTTACAAAACCGCCACTTAACACAAGTGCATGAGCACCATCCAGTTGCAGTCGCTTTGCCACTTGTAGTGATTCATCAATATCCATTCCTCCCTTAAAACCGTCGCGCATGTTCATCTTCACCAATACTGCCATATCATTGCCAGCAGCCTTCATAACTTCGTCCATACACATGTCCATAAAACGCATGCGGTTTTCGAGCGAGCCACCAAATTCGTCCTTACGGTGATTGGTGGAGGGAGAAAGAAACTGACTGATGAGATAACCATGTCCCGCATGTATCTCTACGGCATCAAATCCTGCCTCGCGGGCCAGTCGCACGGAGTCACCGTATGCACGAGCCATAGCTGGTAGTTCGTCGGCACGCAGACCACGTACAAACGTAGGAGAATAGAGATTGAATCCCCCACTCGCTCCCACTGGCAGACATCCACATATACTCTTGTGAGACATATTGCCGCAGTGGCCTAACTGTATTGATGCCGCAGCCCCCTCTTTATGCACAGCATCTGTCAATTCTTTAAGTCCAGGAACAATATCAGGTCGCATCCATAACTGGCGTTCAAACGACAACCCGCTCTGGCATACGGCAGCATATGCCACAGTGGTCATCCCCACTCCACCGGCTGCCACGGATTGGTGGTATTCAAGCAATTGCTGTGAGGGGGCATTGCCTGGACACATGCTCTCAAATGCTGCAGAACGGATAGTTCTGTTGCGAAGGGTGAGAGGTCCTATTTTTATTGGAGTGAATATTTTCGAATCCATAGTTTTCTATTATTTTTTTATATGATTATTAATGTATTAATATACGAAAGGTATAACACGTTTCCTGTGACCGACAGCATCTCCAAATTCCTTGCGATACCGCTTGTGAATAGCTGCTGCACGGGGAATAAGGTTGGCTGCTGTCCATATCACAAATAACCATGCCGCTGGCGTGGAGCAGAATAAGGCAAAACCAGTCCATTCCACTAATTCCCCAAAATAATTTGCCGAGGTGACATATCTGTACATTCCTTTTGAAGGCAGATAATGGCGTGTGTCTCCCGGTTGGCGCAGGTGGCGGATGACATGGTCGGAATGGATGTTTATTCCCATACCGATGAAGAATATCGCTATTCCCGCAATTGAGGTGGGGTGAGTGAGATAAACACTCCCTTCATTAAATGCAGATGGAGGTAAAGTGAAAAGACTTGTTCCTATTAGTAATCCGTTGATGACATTGAATGTGATGCCCATCAGCATTATGGCAATAGGCATCTGACTTTTGCCCTTCATCAGAAGCGGGAAAACAAAGGAACGCTGGAAATAATGAAGTTGGAAGAGTAGAAAAGCAATAAAAGCGGGTAGGGCAGTGGTTGCACCATTGCTCATCCATATATAAAGCATGACAATAAATACTGGTGCCTCCATCATTATCCATGCCACCTTGTTATCAATGGATATACCCCATTGTTTAGTGCGGAATATACCATATCCCGCCTTGACAAAATACAAGGCAATGAAGACGATGACAGCTATAACTGCCATCGCCCACATTATCAGGCAATATGTGTCTGCATTAATTCTCATGCTTTCTTAGCTATTTTTCTATTTCTTTTTTCTATTTTTCTATCTTAGAGATCTTCTCGTCTCCTGGTTTATAAATTATACCCGAGCACTTGATATTGGATGATGAGCGATATGCCTTCATCTCAATCTTGTCCCAACGTATTTCGTCGGTGCGTTGTGCAAGTGGGGCATGGGGGATAAGACTACCGTCGCGCACAAGAATGACGCATGGTATCTTTCCGGTTTCGATGGTCTGATAACCGCCATTATACACCTTTCCGCTTTGATAATCAATCCATTTGCCTGCGGGAAGATAGCATATGCGTGATTTCCCGCTTTCGAGTAATGGTGCAACGAGAATCTGCGAACCGAACATATACTCGTCCTCAACAAGCCAAGCACCGGGGTCGTCGGGGAATTCAACAAGTAATGCGCGAACCATAGGCAGACCGCGTTCAGAGCAGTCCTTTGCCTGGGCATATACGTATGGCATTAGTTTGTATTTCATCTCGGCACTCTCGCGGAATGCATCCGTGAGTCCCTTGCTTATCAACCAGGGTTCAGTGGGAGGTGCACCGTGGGCACGACTATGACTTGACAAGAATCCGAATGGTAGCCAACGGCGATAAAGATCCTCGGGAGTCTCGGTTACGAAACCACCAATATCATGACTCCAGAAAGAGAATCCGCTGAGTCCGAATGACAATCCACCACGAAGGTCGCCAATGAATCCGGTATTTGTTGTAGCAGCATCGCCACCCCAATGGAGTGGATAGCGCTGTGAACCAGCCCATGCGCTGCGTGCCCAGATAACACCCTCTTTATCAGCAGAATTGGTCTTAACAGCCTCCCAAAGTGCCTTGTTATATCGCAGAGGGTAGAGGTTGTGTTCATATAATCCGCCCTTGCCGCTATGATAGAATCCGTCGAGTGGGGCAGCCTCTCCAAAGTCACATTTGATGGCTCCAACGCCTTGCTTAATAAGTCCGGCAATCTTCTGCTGATACCAGCTAACAGTTTTGGGGTTGGAAAGGTCGAGTACAGCATCTTCGTAGGGTGATGAACCGCAGGCATTTTTTACAGCCATACCGCCATCAAGCAGTTCGCCAAAGAACTTATTCTTCGGGGTGAAGTAGGGGAGTTGCCACAGACATACGTGGAATCCGTCCTTGCGCATCTGTTTCATCATTGCCACGGGGTCTTCAAAACGGTCAGCTGCAAACTGATAGTCGCATTGCCAGTCAACACCAAACCATCCTGTGTCGAAATGGATGACATCTGCAGGAATCTTATATTTACGCAGGTTGGCCGCAATGTCAAGTCCCTCTTTTTGTGAGAAATAAGTGATGCGGCTCATCCATGTGCCGAATGTCCATAGTGGAAGCATCGGACTCTTGCCTGTTATCTCTGTATATTCATTAAGGATATCCTTCGGTTCTCCGAAAAATACGAAAAAGTCCATCTTTTCATCACCCATATAGAGACTCTGGGTGCCTATATAACTTTTTCCGAAATCTGCCGTCACGGGCGCTGAGGTGTGCATAAAGATACCATAACCGCGATTACTGAAATAGAAAGGTATAGGCTTATACATTCCTGGTGTTTCAGGACCTTGGGGGTCGGTGACGAATATCTGTACTTTCTGGCCAACCTTATTTAGTGATGTAAAAGACTCGCCACATCCGTAAATTCTCTCTTGTGGTGCAAGTGAGAACACAGGATTTATGCTGCGTGAATTGTCGGAACCTCGCTTTATGAAGTTAAATGGCAATATCTTCACCTGTGTGGAGTCGTTGTCACTTAATGTGCGAGTTTCTGTCAGTATTTGTCCTTTTTTATCTTTTAGGACAATACGCCATGGATATTTCTGTATTTCAATCGTACCGTAATCGGAAGAGTAGGAGAGAGCCTTCTTTGTTTCGTTCATCTTCCATGCCTTACTATCGTTTTTGGGTACACTGCAGAACATAATATCCTCAGCATCATTATCTTTGGGTCCGATAGGAGTGGTGAGCATAGTGATGCGCACAGTTCTTGGACTTACGAATCTCACTTGGAACTTCAGTTGTGGGTCGTTGTCGTAAGCAGTTTCGGGAAAGTCGAGCATCTGCAGTCTTTGTGGCCAAAATCCATTGGTGTTGAATGCCTGTCGTGGAGCTATGCGATATCTGTTCCATTTCACCTTTCCTTCAGCTTTCGCAGCATTGAAATCAGCCAAACTGTCAGCAAAGAAATAAGTGTTGGACAAATCGCTGAAGTCGGCCGACATGTCCTTTGGTTGGTTCATCAGATAACTGATGCCCTCATTGGTCCTAATTTGTGCCTGAGTGTGCATTGTAGCAACCAGGAGTAGGGTAGTAATGATTGATTTTGTCATGATCTTTAGGTTTTTATTTGATTTCTTTTATATCTTAGCATACATACGATACCGATTATAACGAACGGGATACTGAGCAATTGTCCCATGTCGAGTGGGAGAGAGGCTTCGAATTCTTCTTGTATCTCCTTGGTATATTCTATAAAGAATCGTGCCGTAAAGATATAAGTTAGACATAGTCCGAAATAAAATCCGGTGCCCACTCTTTGTGGATATTTCTTATATACAGCAAAGCCTATGAACAATAGTATTGCATAAGCTATAGCCTCATAAAGTTGTCCGGGATGGCGTGGCATCATATCTACTCTTTCGAAAACAAATGCCCATGGCACATCTGTTACTTTTCCGATAATCTCGGAGTTCATCAGGTTGCCTATTCTTATGAAGAATGCAGCTATAGGAGTGGCTATTGCCACATTGTCGAGTACGGTCCAAATACCTACTTTAGTCTTTCTCACATATATCCATAGTGCAATCATCAGTCCAAGTGTTCCTCCATGACTGGCAAGTCCTTCATAACCTGTGAATTTCCAACCTCCATCAGGAAGGAAATGTATAGGGAGAATCATCTCGATGAAATGACTGAATGACGTGAGATAGTAGTCGGGTTGATAAAACAGGCAATGGCCGAGTCGTGCTCCTATTAATATTCCGAAGAAACAATAGAAGAACAATGGTTCAAACAGTTCGGCTTTGATGCCCTGTTGCTTGTATAACCGCTTGACTATCAGGTATGCTCCAAGCAAACCTAATAGCCAGCAGAGTCCATACCATCTCATACCGAAAATGGTGGTGAGACTCGGATTCCAATTGATGTAAAGTATATTGTCCATTACCACATTCTAAAAAGAAAAAGATTACACGTTAAATCTAAAGTGCATGATATCACCATCCTGCACTACATAGTCTTTGCCTTCAATACCCAATTTTCCGGCATCCCTGACAGCTGCTTCAGAACCATATTGAATATAATCTTCATACTTGATTACCTCGGCACGGATGAATCCCTTTTCGAAGTCTGTATGGATTACTCCTGCACATTGAGGAGCCTTCCATCCCTTGTGATATGTCCATGCTTTCACTTCCATTTCTCCGGCAGTGATAAATGTTTCGAGATTCAGCAGATTGTAGGCTTTTTTGATAAGTCGGTTGACACCACTTTCTTCAAGTCCTAATTCCTCAAGAAACATCTGCTTATCTTCGTATGATTCCAGTTCTGCTATGTCTTCTTCGGTCTTGGCAGCAATTACCATTGCCTCGGCACCTTCTTCTGCAGCCAAAGCCTCGATCTTCTTGGTAAACTCGTTTCCGGTTTTAGCTGAAGCTTCGTCAACATTGCATACATAAAGCACGGGTTTTGATGTAAGAAGGAAAAGATTACGTGCAGCTTCTTGTTCTTCCTTCGACTCAAATTCCACCGTTCGGGCGTTTTTGCCTTGTTCCAATACTGCTTTATATGCTTCAAGTACAGCCACTTCCACCTTGGCATCCTTGTTATTGCCAATAGCGGCAATCTTCTGCTGTTTGGCTAATCGACTTTCTATGGTCTCAAGGTCTTTCAGCTGAAGTTCTGTGTCGATAATTTCCTTGTCGCGTATAGGGTCAATCGTACCATCAACATGCGTGATATTATCATCTTCGAAACAACGCAGTACATGGATGATTGCATCAGTCTCGCGTATGTTTCCGAGGAACTTGTTTCCGAGTCCCTCGCCTTTGCTTGCGCCTTTCACGAGTCCTGCTATATCCACAATCTCACATGTTGCAGGAACAATACGTCCAGGATGCACCAGTTCTGCCAATTTTGTAAGTCTTTCGTCAGGTACTGTAATCACACCAACATTAGGTTCGATAGTACAAAACGGGAAATTAGCTGCCTGAGCTTTAGCACTCGACAGACAATTGAAAAGTGTGGACTTGCCCACATTAGGGAGTCCAACAATACCACATTTTAATGCCATATTTCTTATAAACGTTTATATTCTGTGTGCAAAGTTACTCTATTTTTATTATATATCAAAGTATTTATATTTTTTTTAATTAATCTTTTATTTTTTAATGTGCTTCAAGCCAATTCTTTCCCCAACCGCAGTCTGCCACCAATGGAACTTTCATACTGAATGCTCCTTGCATTTCTTCAAGCACTATCTTTTCCACCTTCTCCTTCTCTTCGGGATATACGCTGAAGTTTAGTTCGTCGTGTACCTGAAGTATCATCTTCGACCTAATGCCTTCGCGCTTGAATCTGTTATAAATATTTATCATGGCAACCTTGATAATATCAGCTGCTGTACCTTGGATAGGAGCATTTATGGCATTTCTTTCTGCAAATCCTCTAACTGTTGCATTTCCAGAATTGATATCTTTTAGATATCTTCTGCGCTTGAATAAGGTCTCTACATATCCTTTGTCACGTGCTGTATCTTTTGCTTTTTCCATATACTCCTTCACCTTCGGGAATGTCTCGAAATAGCCGTCGATGAGTTGTTTTGCTTCATCGCGACTGATGTCCAGTCTTTCGGCAAGACCAAATACAGTTATACCATAGATAATACCAAAATTGGCGCGCTTTGCCTTTGTGCGCTGGTCTCTCGAAACGTCATCAATATTCTCTTTGTATATCTTGGCTGCTGTGGCTGCATGAATGTCATATCCCTCACGGAATGCCTCAATCATATTCTCATCATCACTGAGATGTGCCATTACTCTTAGTTCAATCTGACTATAGTCTGCTGAAAAGAATAAACATCCCGGTTCTGGAATGAACGCCTTTCTAATCTCCTTACCATCTTCACCTCTCACTGGTATGTTCTGCAGGTTAGGATCGCTTGATGATAGTCTTCCTGTTGATGTTATAGTCTGGTTGAATGATGTATGTATATGTCCTGTGCGTTGATTTATTAGAGAGGGTAGGGCATCAACATATGTTCCGAGTAGTTTTTTTAAACCCCTGTGTTCCAATATGTTCTCTACAATTTCATGTTTATGTTTCAATCCTTGTAGCACTTCTTCGTTTGTGACATATTGGCCAGTTTTTGTTTTCTTCGCTTTTTCTACAATCTTCAGTTTGTCAAACAGAATTTCTCCTACTTGTTTGGGTGATGCTATATTGAATGATTCACCTGCAAGTTGGTATATCTTATCCTCTATTGCTTTCATTCTCTGTGTCAAAACTTCCGACGTTTCCTGCAATGATTTTGTGTCAAGTCTTACACCATTCATCTCCATACTTGCCAATACGGGCATTAATGGCATTTCAATGTCGTAGAACAAATGTTCCACGTCATATTTCTTGAGTTCCTTTTCCAATATGTTTTTCAGTTTGAGAGTCACATCTGCATCTTCCGCAGCATATTCATAAATTTGCTCTGGAGATAAATCGCGCATATTTTTCTGTCCCTTACCTTTTGGGCCTATCAACTCCTCAATATGGATCGTTTTGTATTTGAGGTATATCTCTGCCAAATAATCCATATTGTGATAGAGTTCTGGTTGGATTACATAGTGAGCTATCATAGTGTCGAACATCTTTCCCGACAGAGTTACTCCATAGTTCGCCAATACCTCCAGGTCGTATTTTATATTTTGACCAACCTTAAGTATTTTCTCGTTTTCATATAATGGTTTAAAGATATTAACAATCTCCAATGCTTTTTCACTATTCGGAGGAATTGGGATATAGTAAGCCTTATTTTCTTCCACTGAGAAGCTCAATCCCACCAATTCTGCTTCAATTGCGTTGGTAGAAGTTGTCTCCGTGTCTAAACTGACAATTTCTTTTGTCATTAAAAAATCACATAGTCTCGTTATTTCTTCTTCATTATCAACGAGTTTATAGTCGTGATGAATGGTTTTTAAGGTCTCAAAACTTGAATTTTCTGTAGTTTCTTCACTGTCGGTGGGAAAATCCGCAAATAAATCAAGTTGTTTTTCTACCTTATTTTGACTTTTTTGATTCTTTTTAAGAATTCTGTCAGTAAGTGTCTTAAACTCCAGTTCGTCGAACAAATTTCTCAATTGTTCTACATTTGGTTCTTTAACTTTTAGGTTTTCAAAGTCAATAGTTGTTGGAACATCAGTTTTAATAGTAGCCAGGAATTTTGAGAAGACAATTTTCTCTTTGTTTTCCTCAACCTTCTTTTTCATTGCACCTTTAAGGGTATTTGTATTTGCTACAAGATTTTCGATGCTTCCATATTCCTTGATGAGTTTGATGGCAGTCTTCTCCCCAACTCCTGGACATCCTGGAATATTATCAGATGCGTCACCCATTAATCCTAGAAGGTCAATAACTTGGAGTGGGGTAGAGAGATCGTATTTTTGCTTTATCTCTTCTACACCTAATATATCATATCCTGTATTACCAAATTTGGGTCGATACATAAACACATTCTCCCTTACCAACTGTCCATAGTCTTTGTCAGGAGTTAGCATGTAGGTAAGAAAACCGTTTTCTCCAGCTTTTAGTGCAACAGTACCAATAATATCATCTGCTTCATATCCCTTTTCTTCCAGGATACAAATATTCCATGCATTAAGAATTTTCTTTATAATTGGAACTGATTTTTTTATGTCTTCCGGGCACTCTTCTCGTTGTGCTTTGTATTCTGGATATGCTTCATGTCGGAAGGTTGGTCCAGATGGGTCAAATGCCACTGCAATATGCGTTGGGTTCTCTTTTGTTAGTACCTCATTCAAGGTGTTTACAAATCCCATTATTGCAGATGTGTTCATCCCCTTAGAATTAATCCTAGGGTTGCGAATTAATGCGTAATATGCACGATAAATTAGTGCATAAGCGTCTAAAAGAAACAATTTATTCATAATCTTCATTATTTTGCGTGTAAAATTACTAAAAAATTTCTCAAATCTGAGATTTTTTCTGTAATTTTGTCACAAAATTCAGTAAATGGATTATTTATCTATCATAAAACACCCAATTTTGGGAGATTTGGATGACTTTTCGAAGTTGTTTAACGATGCTTTTTCGCATTCTAATGGTCTCCTTGCATCTGTCCTTTCCTATATTAAAAAAAGGACAGGTAAACAGATGCGTCCTATATTAATTTTCCTTTTGGCAAAAAATTTTGGAAAAGTCTCAGATGTTACTTTAAGATCTGCTGTTGGTCTGGAACTATTACATACTGCCAGTCTTGTTCATGATGATGTAGTAGATGATAGCGAAGAGAGGCGGGGTCAAAAATCTGTCAATGCGGAATATAACAATAAATTAGCCGTATTGGTGGGTGATTATATCCTTTCTACTGCCCTTCTTAACATCTCTCTTACAGCTAATCATTTAATTGTACAAAATCTATCTGAATTAGGTCGCACTTTAGCCAAAGGAGAAATACTTCAATTGTCAAATATCAGTAATTCCGATATATCGGAAGACGTTTATTATCAGGTTATTGAGCAAAAAACAGCAGCTTTGTTTGAATCCTGTTGTGCTATAGCTACGTTATCTACAAATGCCTCTGATGAACAAATTGAGAAAGCAAAAAAATTCGGAAAAGAACTTGGTATCATTTTCCAAATAAAGGATGATATATTTGATTATTTCGACTCGGAAGAAATTGGTAAACCAACAGGAAATGATATGCTGGAAGGCAAATTAACACTCCCGGCTATTTATGCCCTTCGTTCTACTAATAATCAAGAGATGTATAATATTGCTTTGAAGGTTAAGCAGCATAATGTTACTTCTGATGAAATTAAACGTCTTGTTGACTTTACTAAATCTAATGGAGGTATCGAATATGCTGAACGAGTAATGGCAAAACTTCATGAGTCATGTAATACATATATTTCTGAGAATATTATTGATAATGATATTCAACATGCTCTTTATAATTATGTTGAATTTATTATACAAAGAAATAGATGAATTTGAGGCGTACATCATGTACGCCTCTTTTTTCCATAATATTTTGTGTTTAGAAGAATTTCGTTTCTTTACCAATGATTTCACTCAACAACATGTTTGCTAATCTACTTGTTCCTAGTCTTAACCATTCATTGGTTAGCCATTTTTCTCCTAAGACCTCTTTTACTATTGTGTAGTATATGAGTGCATCCATAACCGAATTAATGCCTCCTGCGGGCTTAAAACCGATTTGTACGCCTGTTTCCACATAGTATTCCTTAATAGCTTGACATATTACGTAAGCAGCCTCAGGTGTTGCTGCCGGTTCCAGTTTGCCTGTTGAGGTCTTGATGTAATCAGCACCTGCATACATTGCTATTATAGATGCCTTCTTAATATTCTCTGCGGTCTTAAGACAACCAGTTTCAAGTATAACCTTCATTTTCTGCTCACCGCATACTTCCTTCAGTTCGTTTATCTCATCTGCAACTCCTTCGTAATCGCCGCTAAGGAACTTACCAACAGGCATAACTATATCTATCTCTGTAGCGCCGTCTTTTATTGCTAATGCAGTCTCGGCCACCTTCACTTCAATAAGTGCCTGAGACGAAGGGAAACTGCCTGAAACGCATGCTATTTCAACACCATCTACCTCCAATGATTCGCTAACAGTCTTTGCAAAGCATGGATATACACAAATTGTTGCAACATGGGGTAGGTCAGGGAATGCTTCGTCAAACTCGTTCACCTTTTCAGTAAAGGCAAGTACGCTTTCCTCTGAATCCGTTGTCTTTAGGGTTGTAAGTTCTACGCTACCCAGAAGGAATTTCTTAACTTCGAGATTATCGTTCTCATGTACTTTCTCTGCAATAATTTGTTTTACCGCATTGCGTACTTCCTCATCAGAAATATTTGTGCGATACTTGCTAAGTGCCTGCTCATACTTATTGAGAGGCTTTTCTTCATGGTCATGATGATGACCGCAGTTACAATTTTCACTCATATTCTTATTGTTTATTTTTTAATTTCTCATTATTAATGTGTCTATTTTTGTCCCTTGATGTTTTCTTTTCTATGTTCTTTTTCAGGGCTTCTGTAAGGTCAATACCTGTTTGATTTGCAAGGCACATAAGTACCCAAAGTATATCTGCCATCTCGTCTCCCAGGTTATGGTTTTCACCCTCCTTGAAACTCTGGTCACCATACTTTCGCGCCATTATTCTTGCTAATTCGCCTACCTCTTCAGTAAGGATTGCCATGTTAGTTAGCTCCGAGAAATAGCGTACACCGTATGTCTTTATCCAGTTGTCCACCATTTCTTGAGCTTCATGTATCGTTATATCTTTCATTTCCATGTTATTCCATATTCTAAGCTTATTATTCCTTGTTTTTTGTATCCATGCAGATAGTAACCGGTCCGTCGTTGAGCAGTTCAACTTTCATGTCTGCCCCAAATTCACCTGTACCCACTTCCTTACCTAAAGCAGCGCTAAGTTTTGTGCAAAACTCGTTGTAGAGTGGGATAGAGATATCGTGTTTAGCAGCTCTCAGCCAAGATGGTCTATTGCCTTTCTTGTAACTAGCAAATAAGGTGAATTGACTAATTACTAGTATCTCACCATCTATGTCTATAATAGAACGATTCATAACCCCATTCTCGTCATCGAACACCCTTAAACCTATTACTTTTCTGACTAGCCAATCTATATCTTCTGTTGAGTCATCCTCGCAAATACCGAGTAATATCAGATACCCTTTTTGGATCTCTGATTTCACTCTTCCTTCTATTGTAACAGAGGCATGACTAACTCGCTGGATTACAATTCTCATCTTCTTATTCTTTTAATTATTATTATTTCTTCTGCAAAGATAATATTATTTTTTATTGTATCAAAATTTATATGTTATTTTCTTCTTTATTTTTAAAATAATTAATAATGAGCTCCGCTTTTTTCTGTCCAATTACTTCACTAATCGTCTCAATATCAGTTTCTTGAATCTTTTTTATGGTCTTAAATGACTTTAATAATAGTTCTTTTGTCTTAGGCCCAATTCCAGGTATTTCGTCTAATTCTGAATGGAGTGCCCTTTTTGATCTTTTGTCTCTATGGAATGTTATTGCAAATCTATGTACCTCATCTTGTATTCTTGTAAGTACGTGAAATAGTTCACTATTAGCATTCATTCCCACTACAACAGGTGGAAACCCATATAATAATTCATTTGTTCTGTGACGGTCGTTTTTGGCCAATCCAGCTATGGGAATGTGTAGGCCGAGTTCGTCCTCCACAACTTCTCTAACAACCTCCATTTGCCCTTTTCCACCATCTGTTATTATCAGGTCTGGAAGACGCAAATTCTCCTCTATAAGTCGTGTATATCTTCGTCTTACAACCTCTTTCATTGATGCGTAATCGTCAGGTCCTACAACCGTTTTTATATTGTATTTTCTATAATCATTTTTACTTGGTTTAAGTTGTTTGAAAACTACACATGCAGCTACAGCATCAGTTCCGCTAATATTTGAATTGTCAAAACATTCTATCTGATAGGGGAGTGTAGGCAGTTTCAAGGTATCTTGAATCTGCTTCATTAACCTTGTAGTTTTTTGCTCAGGATTTAGTTTTTCATTCTGCTTTAATATGTCTAATTTATACTGTTTGCAGTTCATCAAACTAAGGTCAAGTAGAGTCTTTTTATCACCTCTTTGTGGTACCGTCAGAGTGATTCCGTCAAGCTCCATTTCAAGATTAAAGGGAACTATTATTTCCTTTGCCTTACTGTTAAACCTTTCTCTTATTTCCACAATACCTAGGGATAGAAGATCTGCATCAGACTCGTCTAATTTCTTCTTATATTCAAACGTAAAAGACTGGTTAATGCTTCCCTTGTTGACATGTATATAATTTATATAAGCAGTTTTCTCGTCACTTGTTATCGATACAACATCAATGTTATCTATTACATGACTAACAACTTCACTTTTGGCCACGTATAAACCTATTAATTCATATTTTCTCTTTATTGCTTCAGCTTCTTCAAATTTGAGTTCTTCCGCCAAAGCCATCATTTCCTCCCTTATCTCTCTCAAAATACTGCGTGTATTTCCTTTAAGAATTTCTCTTGCTTGATTTATGTTTTTAGTATATTCCTCTACTGTTTGTTTTCCAATACATGGGCCACCGCAGTTCTTTATATGATAATCAAGACATACGTTATATTTTCCCTTTTCAATTCCTTCTTTTGTTATCGGAAACTTGCATGTTCTTGGGTGGTATAGCTTTTTGATAAGTTCCAGAATTGCGTTCATTGAGCCTATGTGAGAGTAGGGACCATAGTATGTACCCCATTTCTTATTGATGTTTCTGGTTTTGAAAATCCTCGGAAATGGTTCGTTTGTCACGCATATAGATGGATATGTCTTTCCATCCTTTAGTAGTATATTATATCTTGGATTGTATTTCTTTATCAGACTATTTTCTAGTAGTAGTGCGTCTTCTTCTGTATTCACTACTGTGTATGAGATATCCCATATTTTGCTTACCAATACCTTTGTTTTGTACCTGTCCACTTCGGTGTGAAAATATGAAGAAACACGATTCTTTAGGTTTTTTGCCTTGCCTACATATATTATTTCTCCTTTCTCATCATAGTATTGGTAGCTACCTGGTTTTTCAGGTAGCCTTCTTACTATCTGCAAGAGATATTCTCTCCTTTTTTCTCTTTCTTCTTTCGTCATTATATATTGTTTGTTTCACGTGGAACTTTTGTTCTTCTACCTCCGCCGTAATAATAGGTTACGGCGGAGGTGTGATTTTCTATGTTTTCAAGCTGACTGTAGTAATATCACACTGTTATTAGAGTTGTAATTTCAGTGTCTTTGTCGAAAACATCTCTTCCGTGTAATCCCTCGTCGGTAATTTCGATAATGAAATTTACCATTATCTTTTTAGGATTAAACTTCTTCACCAGGTCGCATGCGGCTTTCATCGTACCGCCCGTTGCCAACAAATCGTCGTGCATCAATACCACGTCATTTTCGCCAATAGCATCCTTGTGAATTTCAATAGTGTCAGTTCCGTATTCCTTGGAATAACTTTCCTTTATCACTTCTGCAGGTAGTTTTCCTTCCTTTCTGCAGAGTACTACCCCTGCACCTAATTTAACTGCCAATGCCGATGCCATAACAAATCCACGACTCTCAATGCCGACAATCTTTGTGATGCCTTTGTCCTTGTACAGTTCGTACAACTCGTCCATCATTACTCTCATGCACTCTGGATTTTTGTAGAGTGTAGTAACGTCTCGGAAATTAATCCCTTTCTTCGGAAAATCTGGTATGCAACGTAGATTGTCCATTAATGTTTTGTTGTTCATAATCAACTAATTAATATATTTTGTTTTACTTAAATGTTTCACGTGAAACTCTATCTACCTAATAGTACTAATAGTACATTGATATCACTTGGACTGACACCAGGAATTCTGCTTGCCTGTGCAATAGTTTCCGGGTTGATAGCTTCGAGTTTTTGACGGGCTTCTGTAGATAGTTGGTTCATTTCTGAATATACAAACCGCCCTTTGATTCTTATACCTTCAAGTCGGTGCATCTTGTCTGCAACGACTTTTTCTCGCTCGATATATCCTTTGTATTTAATTCGTATTTCTGCAGCTTCGGCAATTTCCTCGTTACGGTTACTTGGTTTTTCCAATTGCGATTTTAATTCGGGAATAAATCCTGAAAGGGTCGCAAAGTTTAATTGAGGTCGCGAAACAAGATCTATCAGTTTGCATCCCATTCTTAGTGTCGTTGTTCCTAACGATTCCAACGTAGAGTTGACATCCTTTGGTTTGATTGAATGCGATTCACAGAATTTTATGAGTTCACCGATAGCCTCCTTCTTTTCTGTCCACCAATCGTATCGCTTGCGGGATGCGGCACCTATTTCGTATGCCTTCTCGGTAAGTCTTGCATCTGCATCATCTTGGCGAAGCAGTATTCGGTATTCAGCTCTGGAAGTAAACATTCTGTATGGTTCGTCCACACCTTTGGTGACAAGATCGTCGATGAGCACTCCAATATAGCTTTCATCGCGTTTCATCACAAAACTGTATTTGTTGTCTTCTTCATCCATTCGTTTCCCGGTAAATGCCGTAACCAATGCTGCGTTAATTCCGGCAACGACTCCTTGTCCTGCTGCCTCCTCATATCCAGTAGTACCATTAACCTGTCCTGCAAAGAATAGGCCATCTACAATCTTCGACTCCAATGTATGCTTTAATTGGGTAGGGTCAAAGAAATCATATTCGATAGCATACCCAGGTCTATACACCTCGAGATTTCGGAATGCTGGAATCTTCTTAAGAGCCGACAGTTGGATTTCCATTGGCAATGATGAAGAGAATCCATTAAGATACATCTCGTTTGTCTCTACACCTTCTGGTTCCAGGAAGAGAGGATGTTGGTCTTTGTCGGCAAACGTGACGAGTTTTGTTTCTATTGAAGGGCAGTATCTTGGTCCTATACTTTGAATCTGCCCATTGAATAGGGGAGAGTCTGCAAGACCTGATTTCAGTATGTCGTGTACTTCTTTATTAGTATTACATGTCCAGCACGGCAATTGTGCCAATTGTCTGTGTGGAGCCATAAAACTAAATTGGTGGAAATCGGTTTCTCCATCCTGCACCTCCATTAGTGAAAAATCCACCGATCGTTTGTCAATTCTTACAGGTGTGCCGGTCTTCATCCTGGCAGTGCGTATTCCGTGTCTTGTGATGCTTTGGGTAAAATTAGGTACGGCAGGTTCGGCAATTCGTCCACCGGCAATCATTTTTCTACCGATATGCAGAAGACCATTAAGGAATGTGCCAGCAGTCACAATCACACATTTTGCATTGATTGTGACTCCCCAGATTGTCTTGACTCCGGTAACCCGTTTACCGTTGGCCGACTCCTCAACGAGCAGTTCGTCTGCCTGGTCTTGCCAGATACTCAGATTAGGAGTGTTGTCAAGCACTTCTCTCCATTTCCATATAAACTTACCTCTGTCGCATTGAGCCCTTGGACTCCACACTGCAGGTCCCTTGCCACGATTGAGCATTCTGAATTGGATGGCGGTAGCATCCGTCACCTCAGCCGTGTGTCCACCTAAGGCATCAATCTCTCTGACGATTTGTCCCTTGGCGATACCACCGATAGCAGGGTTGCAGCTCATCTGCGCAATCTTGTTCATGTCCATGGTCACCAAACAGGTTTTTGCTCCCATGTTGGCAGCAGCAGTAGCCGCCTCACATCCGGCATGACCGCCTCCGATGACCACAATGTCGTAATTAAGTTCCATTTTTTATCTTTAATAACCCTAAAAAGGCCTCAAAAGAGCCCGAAAATCACTTTTTCGCCGCAAAATTAAAAAAATAAATTGATTTTTGCGCAAAAATACTTTGTTTTATCATTATTTTATAGTAATTTTGCGCCAAAATACAGAGTTTACGTACCTAAAGAGGATTATGTGATACAATCGCTTTATGGTTAAAAAAGCTCAAAAAGTAAAGGATTATATTTTTAGTTCTAACAGTTAAATAATTTAATTTCAATCATTTATGTGGTTATGTAATTCATCTATTGGTAGAAAAGTTGTAATGTCCATCACTGGAGTTGCGCTTATTCTGTTCCTGACCTTCCATGGTTGTATGAACTTGGT
>JALFCW010000117.1 GCA_022771625.1 Prevotella sp. | reverse complement strand
ATCGAGTTAAAGCAGAAGTTCCCCAAGGCCGTCATCCGTGGTCATAACGAGATGCCCGGTGCCACACCTAAGGCCTGCCCCTGCTTCCGGGCGTCAACGGAATTCTCTTATTTGATGAATGCCTATGGCCGCAAGTGAAGGTTTATGGTTGCGTAGTATCAAAAGATATATGAATATATTTGCAGGAATAATGCAATCTGCGTAAACGTTATCACAATTTATCGCAAAAAAATACTAAAAAGTTATGGTTTGTGGGCATTTTTTTGTAACTTTGCGCTCGATTTAAACAATATGGACAAAAATAAGAGTAATTTTATAGTATAGTTATGGTAAAAATCACAAAAGAGGCTGCCCTCGAATACCACGAGAATGGCAGACCTGGAAAAATCGAAGTAAAGCCCACCAAGGCGTATCGTACACAAACCGACCTCAGTCTTGCCTATTCACCAGGCGTGGCCTTTCCTTGTCTTGAAATCCAGCAGAACCCGGATGACGCATACAAATATACAGACAAGGGCAACCTTGTGGCTGTGATCAGTAATGGTACTGCCGTGCTCGGATTGGGAGATATTGGCGCAATGAGCGGTAAACCAGTGATGGAAGGTAAGGGATTGTTGTTCAAGATTTATGGCGGTATCGACGTTTTCGATATCGAAGTAGCTGAAAAGGATCCTGAGAAATTCTGCGAGGCCGTGGAGAAGATTGCACCTACATTCGGTGGTATCAACCTTGAGGACATCAAGGCTCCTGAGTGCTTCTATATCGAGGAGCGCCTGAAGCGCACTCTCGACATCCCAGTGATGCACGACGACCAGCACGGTACGGCTATCATCTCGGCTGCCGGACTGAAGAACGCCCTTGAGGTGAACGGAAAGGACATCTCGAAGGTGAGGATCGTGGTGAACGGTGCCGGTGCCGCCGCCATTTCATGTACAAAGCTCTATGAGGCTCTCGGAGCCAAGCGCGAAAATATCCTCATGCTCGACTCTAAGGGTGTGATCACAAGCGACCGTCCTAATCTTACTGAGCAGAAGAAATACTTCGCCACAGAACGCCGCGACGTACATACATTGGAGGAGGCTGTGAAGGGTGCAGACGTGTTCGTAGGTCTGTCGAAGGGTAATGTGCTCACGAAGGACATGGTGCGCTCAATGGCCGACCAGCCTATCGTGTTTGCCCTCGCCAACCCTGTGCCTGAAATCAGCTATGAGGATGCTATGGACAGCCGTCCCGACGTGCTGATGTCAACAGGTCGTAGCGACTATCCCAACCAGATTAACAACGTTATCGGATTCCCATATATCTTCCGTGGTGCGCTCGACGTGCATGCCACTGCTATCAACGAGGAGATGAAGTTGGCTGCCGTGCATGCCATCGCCGACCTTGCCAAGCAGCCTGTGCCCGACGTGGTGAACGATGTATATCACGTGAACAACCTGACATTCGGTCGCGACTATTTCATCCCGAAACCAGTTGACCCACGACTTATCACCGAGGTATCGGCAGCGGTGGCAAAGGCTGCTATCGAAAGCGGTGTGGCCCGCGAGACAATCACCGACTGGAACGCATACAAGAACCGCTTGCGCGAGTTGCTCGGCCAGGAGACCAAGCTCACCCAGAAGCTCTACGACACCGCCCGCAGCCATCCACAGAGAGTGGTATTCGCCGAGGGTATTCACCCCACAATGCTCAAGGCTGCCGTGCAGGCTAAGGCCGAGGGTATCTGCCAACCTATCTTGCTTGGTAACGACGAGCGCATCGTGAAGCTCGCCAAGGAACTCGAATTGAGTCTGGACGGTATTGAGATTATCAACCTGCGCCACGACAACGAGGCAGAGCGCCGTGAGCGTTTCGCCAAAATACTGACTCAGAAGCGCCAGCGCGACGGATATACATACCAGGAAGCTAACGACAAGATGTTTGAGCGCAACTACTTTGGTATGATGATGGTAGAGACTGGCGAGGCTGATGCCTTTATCACTGGTCTTTACACCAAGTACTCTAATACTATCAAGGTGGCAAAGGAGATTATCGGAATACGTCCGGAATACAAGAACTTCGGAACAATGCACATCATCAACTCTGCACGCGGACCTCTGTTCATCGCTGATACTCTCATCAATAACAATCCTGATACCGACAAACTCGTAGATCTCGCCAAGTTGGCATCAACGGCAGTGAGATTCTTCAACGAGAAACCAGTGGTGGCAATGGTGAGTCACAGCAACTTCGGTTCGGATGCCACTGAGGGTACACTGAAGGTGAGACGCGCCGTGGCAAAACTGCAGAATGATTGTCCAGACCTCGACGTGGATGGAGAAATCCAGATAGGATTCGCCCTCAACCGCGAGATGCGCGACGAGATGTATCCGTTCAGCCGTCTGTATGGCAAGGATGTCAACACACTCGTATTCCCCAACCTCACCAGTGCCCGTTCTTCTTACAAGATGCTTCAGGCATTGAACTCGGATGTGGAGATTATCGGTCCTATCCAGATGGGATTGAACAAGCCTATCCACTTCATCGACTTCGGTTCGTCTGTACGCGAGGTGGTGAACATCGTGGCCGTAGCTGTAATCGACGCATACGTTGACAAGGTGAAGGGAAGAATCAATAATTGCAGTTGCGAGAAGCCTGCTGAGAACTGATTTATATAAACACAGAGACACAGGGGCACAGAGAGATTTATCATTTACTCTGTGACTTTGTGTCTCTGTGTTATTATAAAATAATGTATATCGTAAACATTTACGTTAAAAAATCAATATATTTTGTACAACATTACAAAAAAATTACTACCTTTGCAGACGAAAAAACAGTCGAAGGCACATCTGCTTGAAACAAACAATTCAAAAAAAAATAATATGAAACCATTAAACAAACAATTCGCGCCTAAGAGCGTTATGCCTGAAAAGGTTATTCAGTTCGGAGAAGGCAACTTCCTCCGTGCATTCGTAGATTGGATTATCTGGAATATGGACCAGAAGACCGATTTCAACGGTTCGGTTGTCGTAGTGCAGCCTATAGAAAAAGGTATGGTGGATTGGCTCAATGCCCAGGACTGCCTCTATCATGTAAACCTGCAGGGACGTGAGAACGGTAAGCCGGTGAACACACTCGAGCGTATCGATGTCATCAGCCGCGCCCTCAACCCCTACTCTCAGAATGCTGCGTTTATGGCTCTTGCCGACCAGCCCGAGATTCGCTTCGTAATATCAAATACCACTGAGGCTGGTATTGCCTTTGATCCTGCCTGCAAGCTCGACGACGCTCCTGCCAGTTCATATCCCGGCAAACTCGTGCAGTTGCTCTATCGTCGTTGGCAGACATTCAACGGCGACCCCACAAAGGGACTTATCATCTTCCCTTGTGAGCTCATCTTCCTCAATGGTCATGTGCTGAAGGATTGCATCAACAAGTATATCGAACTGTGGCAGTTGCCTAAGGAGTTCAAGCAGTGGTTTGACGAGAGCTGCGGTGTATATGCAACACTCGTTGACCGTATCGTTCCGGGATTCCCCCGCAAGGAGATTGCCGAGATTCAGGAGAAGATCAGCTATCGCGACAACCTGGTTGTTCAGGCCGAGACATTCCACCTGTGGGTGATAGAGGCTCCCGCTTCAGTAGCCAAGGAGTTCCCTGCCGACAAGGCTGGTTTGCACGTACTCTTCGTTCCGTCGGAGGAGCCTTATCACAAGCGTAAGGTGACATTGCTCAACGGTCCGCACACTGTGCTCTCGCCTGTGGCATTCCTCAGTGGTGTGAACATCGTGCGCGACGCCTGCAACCACGAGGTTATCTCTAAGTATATCCACAAGGTGCAGTTTGATGAGCTTATGCAGACTCTCGACCTGCCGATGGAGGAGCTGGAGAAATTCGCGAGCGACGTGCTCGAGCGTTTCGACAATCCTTATGTAGATCATCAGGTGACAAGCATCATGCTCAACTCATTCCCGAAGTTCTGCGCACGCGACCTGCCAGGAGTGAAGACTTATCTCGAGCGCAAGGGCGAACTGCCTAAGGGCTTGGTATTCGGTCTTGCTGCCATCATCACATATTACAAGGGTGGCAAGCGTGAGGACGGTGTGGAGATCGTGCCCAACGACTCACAGGAGATTATGGACTTGCTGAAGAATCTCTGGGCTACTGGTGATACTCAGAAGGTTACTGACGGTGTGCTCGGCGCTACCGACATCTGGGCAGAGGATCTCAACAAGATTGAGGGTCTTAACGCTCTCGTCAAGTCATATCTCGACCTCATCCAGAGCAAGGGTATGCTTGAGGCTGTGAAGACTATTCTGTAATTGATTACTTAGCCCTGGAAGGGCGACATAACGGAGGATAGCCCTGAAGGGGCGACATAACGGAGGATAGGGCGTGAGCCCTATCATTTAAGCCCATCAAAAAAACTCCTCCCCTCCGCGCGCCGCTGGCGCGCGGAGGGGAGGAGTTTTTTTGGTGGGATATGCCATACACAGGGTTCACACCCTGTGCTAGGTTATGTCGCCCTTTCAGGGCTTGGACATTATGTCGCCCCCGCGGGGCTAAATAGTTTTTTCGTTGGATATGGACACAGGAGATAGGGCTCACGCCCTATCCTAGGTTATGTCGCCCTTCCAGGGCTGGCGATTAGAAGTGCATGATGAGGTCGGCACCTACCTGCAGGGGATTGCCTTGCTGGGCAAAGGAGCGATTGGTGCCGTCGATGCTGCTGTTGACAAGCATCGTGTTGTATTTGGTGTCGGTGAGGTTTCTGCCCCATACATTCAACTTGATGCAACCGAAATCCACCATTGCATGAGCTCCGAGGGTGGCATAGAGCTTCTGACGATACTCATTGTCAACATCCCAATAGGTAGGTCCATTGCCTGCAACATTCAGTCCAAAGGTAAACTTGCCTATGCGATAGTCGGTCATGGCACTGAAGGTGTGAGTGGGGATGAAAGGCACATGGTTGTCTTCATAGTCGAGCAGTTGGCTGTGGGTATAACCATAGGTGGCTGCCCATGTGAAGCGGTTGTCGAGAGCCGTTCCGCGGAGCGACAACTCTACTCCGCAACTGCTGCTGCGTCCGGCATTGATCATCTGACGACCATAACCATAATCGCCTGCCATAACCGAGAGCTGGAGGTCGCGCACTCGCATGTAATACACGGCTGCGTCGGCATGGAGCTTGCCTCCGAAGAGATTGAGATGAGTGCCGAGCTCATAGTTCCAACTGGTCTCGGGCTTATATGTTATGGTCTCCTCCACCTTGGCATAGTCTTCGGCAGTATGCTCAACGGTCATATCGCCCTTGGCCATTGCCGCAAAGCCCTTCCCTATCTCACGCTGCTCGTTGCTGAAGATGTCGGAGAACATCTGGATGTTGTATCCACCGGCACGGAATCCCTTGCTGACAACTGCATATAGGTTGCTGCCACTGCCGAGATCGAGGGTAAGACCGAATTTAGGAAGCAGTTCGCTATATCCCTTATCGGTCTGATTCTCAAGACGCGACACAAACTTGCTTGTGAAGTCAACCGGTATCTGAATCATCTGTCCTCCCTGTCCGGGCATCATCATCGTACCCTTGCCAGTAAGGGTGAACATCGACTGTGTGGCATAGTCTATCGACACCTTCTGATAGTCATAACGCAGACCGAGGGTGAGCGTAAGTAGGTCGAAGAGTTTGATGTGTGACTCGTGATATACACCTACGTTCCACTGCGGGGTGCGGAATGTGCCAGGCACATAGTTGTCGCTGATGGAAAGCATCTTAGCCATAGCTGCGGGCATACCCATATTGGTGAGTATCTTGTTGTTCATAGCCTCTCCGAAGTAAACTGGTCCGTCGGTCTTCAACCACTGTTTGCTGAAGAACACTCCCGAGGCATGATTCCATTTACCGCCGCCCAAAGAGCGCAGTGAGAGTTCCTGCGTGATGGCGTTCATCTTCTGTCGCTGCTCAAGTTGCAGATAATCCTCGGGCAGATAGTCCTGGTCCATCACCATCTGGTCGTAGAGATACTGATGGCTTGTGGTGGAGGCAAAGAGCAATGACGGTGTAGTGTAAGTAACATGCAATCCGCTGTTCACCATCTGTCGCTTATATCCATTGAGCAAGGTGGTTCGGGGTTCATTGAAATGCTTCGTCTCTGAATCGTATTCACCATAGGGGAATCCGTTTTGGTTGACATACTGATAGTCGGTGGTGAAGTCGATATTCCAACCGTCGGCAGGCAGCCATACCAATCGGGCCTTGCCGCCAAACTCATTGCTGAGGTCGGCATGCTCATTGAGATAGGTATTATCGAAGAATCCCTTCTGACCACTATAGAAGGCAGAGGTGGAGAAGGCAAACTTGTCGGAGGGACGATGATAATGTGCTATCTCGACATCCGACTGGAGTCCTGTAGCAAGTGAGAGACGGAGGTCGGTGCCCTGATAGTTCATCGGATTCTTGGAATACACGCGCATCAGTCCACCCTCGGTATTCATGCCATAGAGAGTGCCCTGCGGACCTCGCAGCACATCCACACGGTCGATGCCGTAGAAGTGGCTATTGAACGAACTCTTGTTGACGAGCGGGATATTGTCATAATACACACCGACGGCGGGATTGCCAGAGCGACTGCCGATACCTCGCATGTAGGTGGAGGAAGTGAGTCGCGAACCATAGGCGGGGATGGACATCGACGGAACGAAATACGACAATCCGGAGATGTCCCTGACATTCAGCGATGTCAGTTCGTTGTCGGTAAACACTGAGCTCGACAGCGGTTGGCGACGCAGTTTCACACTTTCCTTGGGCTGAGCCACTACAATCACCTCGTCGAGGTCATATACCTTTGCCGTATCCACACGCTCAAAGGCATTTGCACATACAAACGGGAACAAGACTATTGATCCCGCGAGAAGAGTTTTTCGTATCATTTCTATTATCAATCAAATTTTCGGGTGCAAAGGTACGAAGATCTGACTGAATGTGCAATCCTAATATATTATGATTCTGCGGTCACTCGTTGATTGCCCCACAATGCGGACACTTGCCAAGTCCGGGGATACGTTTGCCACAATTACCACAGATATACCGGGTGAGAACAAGACGCAAGCGACGTATGGCAAACCATATATATACCACAAGCAGGACGTATCCTATATAATATAATGTGAAAATGCTGAATACGACGTAATCCACAGCACATACTGCCGCAAGACCGAGAAGATAGAGAACGGCACTGCCAAAGGGCAGACGACGCATCACATCCTCAACAACGGCAATGCCCATGATAATCAATGCCCATACAAGTGACACGAAAAGACCTATCACGGGTATTACGGCAAAGGGATTGAGGGTGGGATGGAAATAGAAATGCCTCCAATCCTCGGGTACGAAATTCTGTATCGTGGCATAGACTGTGGCTGATGTTGCCACGAGGATGGTGAGCAGTGTGGGGAGCACCGAACTGATGTCGTGGAAATGCACGATGAAGGCATCGCGACGATATAGCTTGCGCAGACCATAGCTCGCAGTGACTATGACCACAAGTGCAAGGAAAAGCAGCAGGTGGTTATTGGAGAACATATCTATGAACAGCGATATGGGATCGTCGGGGGCTACACTGTTGAGGAGGTCGCACTCGCGAGTCCATCCCTGCGACATTTGGTCGCGGGCGAGTTTCACCCACACACTGTCGATGGTGTCATTGGAAATGGTCTTTATCTCCGCCACGACAAGTTGGTCGCCACGGTATAATATCGTGGAGTCGTAGATGGATGTATCGGGATTCTCATATATAATCATTGAGTCAACCTTCACCACAAAATTGTAGTTGCGATTGTAGTGATGAATGTCAGTGAAGCCATTTTCATACTTATAACAGGAAGTGAGCGACATGATTGACAGAAGCAGCATCACCACTGGCAGAAGCAGACGCAAGGGATTATTTCTCATCATAGCACACATTCATCTGACATTTAGCACAATCAAACTGAAGACGGAAGCGGCGTCCGTCGGGCAAACAGAGGAAATAAGGTTCACGATATGGCGAGGGACGTCCGCCTCGCTTTACGCAATAGCCAATGGCATAGCGCAGACAATAGCGGCACTGCATCACGATGCCTTCTGAGGGTGATGACTTCTCGAATGCCGAGTCGAAGGCATGGAGTCCGTGAGCAAGATAGAACTCACGCGACTTGGCATTGGCTATATTATATAAATATGTGTAGCGCGAGGGATAAAGATGTGGCACATTATCCCCTACTCCAACATTATTGTGCGGCCTTTCCGTATGTCGTATCTTTTCATCAAGACTGTCTATTGCCTCGCGACGCATCTTTGCCAAGAGGCTCGACGGTACGAAGTAATCAAACGAAGAGGGTATATCGACACCGTCAGCCACAAACGAGGTGCCGCCAAGTTTGGACAACTGACGCACGATATTCTCGTGCTGCGGCTTTTCAGCCTTCTGCAGTTGAATATCCTCAATGGCAATGCCACAGAATTCATCTGCCTCTGCCTTAAGGCACAACTTATTGCCATCAGCAGAAAACGACAAATGTACTTTTATCTTACGCTCTGCCGAAGGACGGGAAAGCAAGCGTTCAAACTCCTGGTCGTTGTTGCGATATAGGGATGTGCCCTTTCGCATTCCCTTTGGCATATTCAATGGGAACAACCTATTGTTTTCCACCTTGTTAACGCGAAAGCCTTCAAGTTGACGTTCATCATTGATAAAACAGAGTCCGTCGCCATTGGCAAAAGCCGAAAGACCTGCTACAGTAAACCACGGTCCACGGATTTCCTTCACCTTTCCCACATATTCGCCAAGAGCCTTGGGAGTGTCGGGCGACGAGATGTCAGGGCGTCTTCCAGAGGCGAAATAGGTGGTAAATCCACGGTTGAATGTCTTCGACAGATTGGGAGTGAACAGATGTCGGCTCCTACCAAGTGAGGCACGGCGATAGCGATCGGGGAAACGCTCCACAAGTGCGTCGAGCCTCTGACTATAGGCTGCAGTGACATTCTTCACATATACCATATCCTTGAGTCGGCCTTCTATCTTGAACGACGTGGCACCAGCCTCGGCAAGAGCCTCAATATTGTCAATCTGTTTCATGTCCTTAAGTGACAAAAGATGGCGTGATTTCTCCATAACAGTGCCATCGGAATCCACCATGTCAAAGCTCAGACGGCAGAACTGTGCACACTCGCCCCTATTGGCTGAGCGTCCGAAACAATACTGTGAGGCATAGCACAATCCACTATAGCTTACACACAAAGCCCCATGCACAAACACCTCCAACTCTACATCGGGCACCGACTCGTGTATCTCGCGAATCTCGTCGATGGACAGTTCGCGTGCAAGCACTACCCTACTGAATCCCAAACTCTTAAGCCATCTCACCTTCTCGGCAGTGCGGTTGTCGGTTTGAGTGCTCGCATGACACTCCACCGGCAGTGAGCCAAGCATATCGAGCAATGCCATGTCCTGCACAAGGATGGCATCCACACCGATATCGGCAAGGTTGTGGAGAAGGCGGCGTGTAGCCTCCAGTTCGTTGTCGTAAATGATAGTGTTGACAGTGACATACACCTTAGCCCTGAAGCCATGGGCATAGCTACACAACTCGGCAATGTCGGAGAGCGAATTGCCTGCGGCAGCACGCGCACCAAACCGCTCTGCACCGATATACACAGCATCGGCTCCATGGTCGATGGCTGCCTTGCCACATTCCACGTCGCGCGCAGGAGCTAACAGTTCGAGAACTTGCATTGTCATTGTATCTGGCTGATGTCGTAGGGAGTCTCCTGATAAATATAGTAGTTGATCCAATTATGATACAGCAGGTTGGCATGGGCGCGCCATGTGACGAGCGGTTCGTTGGCGGGATTATTGTCGCGATAGTAATTTACGGGCATGTCAACATCATCACGTATGCCCTTGTCGCGCTTATACTCGATGTCGAGAGTGTTGGAGGCATATTCCATGTGACCAGTGATAAAGAACTCCCTACCCCCGCGTGCCATCACCATGCTCACCCCGTTCTCGGGTGATTCGGCAATAAGAGTGAGTTCGGGATTGGCGAGAATATCCTCCTTGTGCACCTCGGTATGACGGCTGTGAGGCATATAGAACACATCATCGAAACCGCGGAAGATAGGCAAATGCGGGCAGAGGGTGTGCTGGCGGAACACGCCGAACATCTTCTTGGAAAGCGGATACTTGGGAATACCATAATGGTAATATAAGCCGGCTTGTGCAGCCCAACATATATATATGGTGGACGTGACGTGATTACGGGCCCAAGCGAAGATACCTGTAATCTCGTCCCAATAGTTGACATCCTCAAAGTCGAGTTGCTCTACGGGAGCACCTGTGATGATCATGCCGTCGAATTTCTCGTCACGCATCTTTTCGAAGTCACGATAGAACATCATCATGTGTTCGATGGGAGTGTTCTTGGGTGTGTGACTCTTGAGTTTCATAAAACTAACCTCCATCTGCAGCGGTGTATTCGACAGCAGACGAATGAGGTCTGTCTCGGTAGTGATCTTGAGTGGCATGAGATTCAAAATCACTATTTTCAATGGGCGTATGTCCTGAGTGGTGGCACGAGTGTTATCCATCACAAAGATGTTCTCGCGCTTGAGCAGCTCTATTGCTGGTAATTTATCCGGTAATCTAAGTGGCATCTTAATATATTTATTTATACAATCTTTACTACACACGATGAGCAGTTGTCATATCCTCCGGCGTCAATGGCGGCATGACAAAGCTGACTGGCATTGCAGTCGATATCGAGCAATCGCTCAATATGACAGTCGTCAACCATGTCGGTCATGCCATCAGAGCAGATGAAGAACACGTCATCGACAAGGAGGTCGGCGGTGATTTCCTGCATATCGATAAATGTTGTGGTGCAACCGGCACCAATACAGTTGGTGATGGCACTGGAATGGCCTTGTTCACCATATAAGGCAGAAAACGAGTGGTCGGTGCTCAACTGTTCGAGCGCACCATTGCGAAAACGGTAGATACGGCTGTCGCCGCAGTTTATCCAATAAGCACGTCCCTCATAGAAAAGCAATCCCACGAGCGTCGTACCCATATTCCGATAGGCATCATCGTTTTTGCCCTTTGAGTTGATAATATTATTTATACTGTTGAGCCATTCCACGATGGCTTCGTTGAAGTCCTGGTCGTTGAGTTTCTCGGGCAGGTCGCTGAGAAAGAAGTGAAGACTGGAGAGAACCTCCTGACTTGCCACCTCGCCAGCCTCGTAGCCTCCCATTCCGTCGGCTACACACACAGCCAGTCGGTCGCACACCGACATATCAATCTCTGCGGAATAATCTTCGTCGCGAATATACTTATTGCGCACGAGTATCATATCCTCATTATTGGTCCTTACAAGACCCACATTGCTTGATGCTGTAATCTGTAGTTTCATTTTTTTTGTGTATGGATTTATTAGTTAATAATTACCTGCAGATTAATATTTGCAATCGACAGGATATCATTGTTCTTAAGCGGCATTCCCACATCGGTCTGCAGGCGCTTGCGATTGATGAATGTGCCGTTGGATGAGTGCTTGTCCATCACGCACCAACCAGTGTCCTGACTATAGAACAGTTGGGCATGCACGCCAGATACATACATGTCCTTCTCGAAGAGTTGGCGATAAGGTCCTTGTCGGCGACCGATGATGGCACCGTTGATACCCTGTATGCTTATGTTGAGCTGATTGCTTACAAGGGTGAGGCGCGGCACATTGGGATCGACAAGGGATTGGGAAATATCTATACTCGAACGCGAGATCGATGTGACGGGAGTAGCTGACGTCATACTCTCAGCCATTGTGGTGCGCTGTCCGGCAGCCTCAATCTCTTGTGCCGACTGCATTATACCGCCACAATACGTGCAGCGGCGACCCGAACCGACATGACCACAGCTCTTGCAGTAGGAGAGCGCTTGTCCACACTGGTCACAATAGTAAGATCTCTCCTCAATCTCTTCCTTGCAAAACGGACATGTTATCATATATTTATATCGCTTTTAATAAATTTCAATACTTGTTTTTATCAAAACATCCCACCACTGGGAATGTCTTCGGCAGTAATCATCTTATATGTTTCTGCCGTGATGCTATGCGGAGGCATCGAGGCAACACGCTCTGACAGGCGTCCGATGGTAGTGTCGAGCAAGTTACGCATCTCACGGGCATTGCCGAATGACTCACGCTTGTTCATAACCATACGGCATACCTCGCCCATCAGTTTGAACTCGGCATCCTGTGACAGTTCATAGTCTTGCTTTGCAGCCATCTTCTTGAATATCGACACAAGCTCATCCTCGTTGTAGTCGTCGATATGCAGACGATGGGTGAAGCGGCTCGCCAAACCGGGATTGGTGTTGAGGAATATATCCATGCGGTCCTTGTAGCCTGCTACAATGACAACAAACTTGCCACGGTCGTCCTCCATCCTCTTCATAAGAGTGTCAACAGCCTCCTGGCCATACTGGTCTTCACCATTACATATATTATATGCCTCGTCAATGAAGAGAACGCCACCCATAGCCTGGTCGCACAATTTGTTGACAAGCTTGGGAGTCTCGCCCATATACTTGCCCACCATTGTGGCGCGACTTGCCTCTACCACATTCTTGGTAGGCAGTATATCCATGCTCTGAAGCAGTTCGCCCATAAGTCGCGCCACAGAGGTCTTACCCGTACCGGGATTACCCGTGAGCACGAAGTTCATCACTATCTGCTGCACATTACCAATTCCGCTTGCCGAACGCTGTTTCATAAACATACTCTGCACGGCAAGACGGCGGATGAGATTCTTCACCGAGCGCATACCCACGAAATCGTCCATGTCATTGAGCACCTCGTCGAGAGGTCGAACTGCCTGACCCTTGTTGGAGGGCAGGTCGTCGATGACTATGGTGTACATGTCGCTGTCTGTAAGAGTATGCTTGGACATCTCCTCAACAAGGCGGTGACTCTGATTCTCTACAGTCTCGTCGAACATCTTCCTTGCCTCACGCGCATTACCGAAATTGCGGTCGCGCCTGAGGTATATCTGGTCGAACATTCGTTTTATTCCTGCCTTCACCTCATCATCCATCGAGAACTTGCGGGCTGATGCCATATTGAGGAATATCTGCGTAAGCTCCTCCGATGTATAGTCCTCGAAATTGATGGTCTGTGTGAAACGGCTCTTCATACCGGGGTTGGAGTCGATGAAGTCGTGCATCTGGCGGGTATATCCGGCCACTATGCAAATAAACTTGCCACGATCGTCCTCAAGTCGCTTTAGCAGTGTGTCGATAGCCTCTGAGCCAAAGGTGTCGTTGTCGCTTGATGCAAGAGTATATGCCTCGTCGATGAACAGTACGCCGCCGATGGCGGAATCAACAAGTTGGTTGGTCTTTATCGCTGTCTGTCCGCTAAATCCTGCCACCAGTTTCGAGCGATCGGCCTCAACGAGTTGTCCTCTCGACAAGATACCTAAGGTCTTAAACACCTTGGCCATTATTCTTGCCACGGTAGTCTTACCCGTACCGGGATTACCCGTAAAGATATAGTGCTTGCCTTGGAAGGTGTTGCTCTCGCCACGTTGTATCTGAAGATTGAGATAAGAGGCAAGATTGGTAATCTCTTCCTTGACGCTCTTTAGTCCTACAAGTCCGTTGAGTTCCTTAAGACAGTCATTGAAATCCACAGTCTTTGGTTTCTCGTAAGGCACATCGTCGGGCAATATCGTCATGAGTTCCTCATCACTCGTCTGCTGCAAGTCGTTCTTTTGAAGTCTTTCAGCCTGTCGCTTGCATATCGCGTCAAACAGCTGGCGCATCGTACGTCCGTTGGCGAAATCCTTGTCGCGATGTTCGTAATTCTCACGTATGACGGTCTTGATAATGTCCTCAGCCTGTGGAGAAATGATATACTTCTTCTCGCGGGCGAAACATAGGAGAATCTCATAGAGTTCCTCGGGAGAATAATCGTCGATGTTGAGGAAATAGTTGAAACGACTCTTGAATCCCGGATTGATACGGAAGAGATTGTCCATCTCCATGCGATAGCCTGCTGTGATGACAACAAAATCGCCGCGGTCGTCCTCCATGCGCTTCATGAGTGTCTCAAGAGCCTCGGCGCCACTCTGGTCGCGCTCGCCCGACTGGTTGAGGGGTGCCAGGGTATATGCCTCATCCACAAACAGGATTCCGCCCTTTGCCTTGTCGCAAAGACGATTTACCAGTTTTGGGGTCTCGCCCTGATATTGGCTCACCATCTTCGACCTGTCAACCTCGACGACATGACCGCTTTCGAGATAGCCTATAGCTGCGAGTATCTCACCCAGTTTACGGGCGATGGTGGTCTTTCCTGTACCAGGATTTCCGGTGAGCACCACATGCATTGACATCTTCTCGCCGCCACCGAGTCCACGGTCCTGTCGCTCCAAACCGTTCTTCACGGAGAATGCAATCTCTCTGACAGCCTTCTTCACCTCGTTCATTCCGATGAAGCTGTCCATATCCTTAAGAATATCATCAAGCGGACGGTCTTCGGGTACATACTCCTTAATGTCGGATTCCTCTACGACAGTAGCCTCAAGTCCACGACTAATGAACGACGTGAATATGTTCTCGGCTTGGGTGATGGCCTCGTGGGCAAAACCGAATGTTTCGTCCTTTATCTTCACCCTATACTTGAAGTAAGCCTTCAGTTTCTTCTCAGCCTCAGGAGTATAGCTCGTTATTCCATACTTCGACTTCAGCTGTTGACGGCATATCTCGTAGAGTTCCATAAAGCCCGGAGTGGGCAAATAGAACTTATACTTGAAACGATTGGATATGGCAGGATTATTTGCGAGGAAGTCGTCCAATCCTTTAGTCAAACCGGATATAATCACTATCGGGTCGTCTTCCCAATGATCCATCTCGACAAACAGTTTGTCGAGCGGATTAACCTGATTGGAATAACGGTCGGGCAGAAGTTTCTGCACGTTGTCGAAAAACAAGACGCCACCCTTGGCCTTCTTGATATTATCGTCCCACTTATCCACGAAGCGCTTATAGTCAACAGCATCGACCATTGTAAGTTTTTGCTTCGGAATAATCTTGTTTTGATAAAAATAATCCCGGATAACCTCCGCAAGCATCGTCTTTCCAGTACCCGTTTCACCCACTATTATGGCGTTGACGCTAAGTCTCACGTTGGCAATGTCCTTACGCGAATGAAGAAACGTATAGGTATTGACAACCGTCTTGAGTTGTTGTTTCACCTCATTAAGACCGATTATCTGACTCAATACGTTCTCCGATGCAAGAGCATGTCCACACCAGCGACAGTACTTGGCTATAGAGCGGTTTTCCTTATGACAATGTTCACATTTCATTAATTATAAGAACTTTAGTTAAATCAAATAGTTATATGCTATCAGTTCGCCCAGCAGCAACGCTATCATCAATGTCCACATCATATAATGCAGCACCGACTCGCTGGCTGCCGCCTGGAACTGGTTTTCAACATCTTCAAGCATTCCGAACTTCGATCCCTTAAACTTATACGACTTTGTTTTGAAAGTATAATAAAGGGGTTCGAGGAGCAACGACTTTACATCATCGTCAATAACATCGTTGATGAGTTCCCTGTCATACACCTTGTCGGTACGGTTTTCTGAGAAATGGCATATTACCATATATAATAATGTAATAAGCACAACACTCACCGTGAAAAGCGACGGCATGCTCACATCAATATACTTAAGAAGCCACAACGGCAGGAAAGATGTCAAGAATCCGAATACTCCCCAGAATGTGCACAACAGGAATCCGTAACCACGGAAGAATGCCCTCATGGCACATATCAATGCCGTTACTCCACCTACAGGAAGGCAAATGGTCATAAACCCATTGATGAGCATGGCTTCCTTGTCGTGGAATCCTACTACGATCACTCCCAACAACCAAAGTACGCAGAGCGAGAAAAACAACACACGCCATATACCACGGCGCACTTGCGCCTTGCTGAACTCTTTCTTGATATGGTCGAAATGCTGCTTAGTGTCTTCTTTCGCCTGCACAAAACGACGATAGAAAACATATTGCGGGTCGTAGGAACCTACGGCATTCAGCCAGTCTTCCAGTCGGTGCTCATAGCTATATTCCTCAGTGAAATCTTCATTAGGATCCTCATGATAGAAAGCCGAAAGCCACTGTGGCAAATGTCCTTGTCTCACCTCCTGTCTCACCTCAGCAGTGAATTTGGTGTCGATATTCAGACCGTCATTAAGCACTTTTCCCGAAGGCAACTGATAAAGTGGTGTGGCACCAAGTATGCGGCAGAAGCGATAGGCTGCCGTGCGCATATCATAGGAACCGAGACGTTGACGGTTTTCGTCAGAGTTGAGGTCGAAGCATCTCTGTGCCTCAGCCATCTCGCTAACCCATCCGTGCATTTGTGCAAAATACATGAAACGGCCATTGGGATCACTAAACTCAGAGATATACTCATCAAAATCCCTATCGCTTACAGACTGCCATTTGATAAGTTTCTCAGCCAACATCTCTCCCACCTTCTGTGGTGTGTCGGCATCCTTGAGGTCGTAAGCTGCATTGCGGTCTATATTATACAATACCTTATATGCCAAATGCTTGGAGAACTCCTTACCCTCGGTTAGGATTCGAAGGGCCTCGCATGCCATACGGTCTTCATGGCAATACATCCACGACAAGAGGCGACCGTCGGTAAGACTGCGCCAATCGTTTTCGGTCAATTGCTCGTTTCCGAAGCAACGCACGATATCCTTTAGGGTCTTGGTGTTATGATTGACAATGAAGGGCATGTTGGGATCTATCTCATATACCGTCTTCATTACTGATAATGCCATCTCCTGCTGGGTGCCCTGCTGGAAGTATTTTCTCATTCTGTCAACATCACAGTCGGTACGGCTCTCAAGGTATATCCACAGGCGGTCATGCGGATTGCGCAACACTATGGTATATTCCGACATATTGCTAATCATCGACAAGGCTACTGCATGAATATCTATACACTCCTTGTTGTTGACATCACGATAAGGCCATGTTGGCTCCATCGCATATACAGCTGCAATAAGTCCAGCCTGTGGGTCGGCAGGATATCTGTTCTTTACTATATCCTTCAGGGCAATGCTTACCTTCTCATTTCCGCACTGCTCAAACCAATTTGCCAGACGACCACCATAGAGATAACCTCTTGCTATGCGCTCATTTTCTATAAGCATAGGCACCAGGTCGGCAGCACTCTCTGCAACGAGATTACGCTCGGGATCAAAAACGAAGGCCTTGTATTTGAGGAATGGAGATGTCTCATCCACCTGGGGACTCTCGCCCATAAACCAACGTTCCACCTCCTTATATTTCCATCTTGTCTGGGTGTTTACGGCGGTAAGTCCTTTAATAATCATCCTTACTCTCTCAGGCAATGAGTCAATCTTGGGTATTCGGCCCTCGTTCTTGTATTTCATGATTGTTCGCTCACTGTTGGTGAACGGACTGCGACCATACCACAGGGCTAGCAGGGTGATACCAAGAGAATAAAAGTCGGTGGCTGGCGTCAATTCCACCACACCGTCAATAACATCGGCATACATTTCCGGAGAGGCATATACCGGAGTGCGCGCCTGGGTAGTGCGATGAAGCGCCTCATTGTCCTTCATTACTGACGAAATACCGAAATCGCCAAGCACAAGCAGGGTGTGCTCACTATCGCGGAAAAAGAAATTTCCAGGTTTGATGTCTTTATGGATTATTCTTAGGTTATGGCAATATTCAAGGGCGGCGGCAGCCTGCAAGGCAATTCTGCGGAACTGGTCGATATCGCCATTAATCTTATATTTGTCGAGAGTACCTCCCTCAAGGTATTCCATAAGTTCGTAATCACGATATACTCCATCTACATACACCTTTCCGAAGTCGTAGGTCTTGACAATCATCTCGAAGTTTATTGTCGAGATAAGTTTCATCAACTTCTTTTTGACCTTAAACTTAGGATAATACACTTTGAGCACGAGTTTCTTGTCATCCTTTTCAACAAGGAACACCTGTCCCTCTCCGGAATTGTCACTAAGTGTTTCCACCTTGATGTATCTCTCTCCACGAATGAAGAAAGATTCAACAGGGGCAGCTGTATCTGCATTGCCACCGGGTATGACAGTCGTCGCAGAGGCATTAACAGTCCCCTGGGCATCCACTTGAGTTTTCAAAGTGCTTGCCGCCAATGTAGTGTCAGGGCGTAATGTAGTGTCAGGAGTGATTGTCGCATCCGACCTAAAAGTTTTGTCTATCGTGTCCATTAGCCACCAATCTAATTGTTTTTAGTTGTTGTATTTTGACCAGAACCAGAATGTCCCAGTATCACCCATCGTCCGCCAAGCTGTGGTTTGGCACAACCACAAGGTCCGCTATGCATGGCGTGCTTGTAGTTGCATACCCAAGCAAGGCGCACTCCTGCCGGTTTCATAGCCATGGCATAGTTGCGTGCCTTGACTGGCGAAGGTTGCGGTTTGGTGGACATCTCACCAAGCGCCTCGGTAATCATTCTCGCAAGATCCATTTTCTTTGTCTCAAGTTGCGCCTCTGTCATTCTCTCAGCCTTAAGATGAGGTATTTCGGGAGTTGGTTCGCCTTTGTCCTCTGCCAACATTTTCAGAACCCTTACTCTGAGTTGTTCGTTTATCTTGCAACTCTCCTGGTCGGCCTCACAACTGAACGGTTCAATATTCTCAAGTCGTGACATTTCGTTGGTCAGTTCCTGAAGACGTTTAAACTCTGGAGTATGATGAAGGTATTCCAACTGTTCCTTGGCATCAGAGGTGAGGGGATAACCGCATTTCTTGCAGAAAGCAAATTCATTGAGAGTATGACATTCTGGACAGACAATACCGCCTCTTGGACTACCACATTCGGGACAATATGCTCCGTCGCCCGAAAATGGTGCTCCGCAGAACGAGCAAACATCATTTTTGACATACCTGCGGCAATTTTCGCAATAATCGGCACCTTGAGGAAGCACCGAACCGCAAATCGGGCATAAAGAAGCGCCCTGCTGTGGCATAGGCTCCGCCTTGGCTTGTGCATAAGCATATTGGCCTGCACTTTCGGGCTCGGCACTGGGAATATTTTCCTGGGTTCTATACAGCTGACTCTGTAGTTGTTGAACCTCTGAATTGTTTATTGTATGGTCTTTGTTCATTTTGACTATTAGCCTTTTTCGTTTTTATTGGGACAAAGGTAATAAAATAAATCAAAATAACAAAATTTTTAGGCAATAAATATCTTATTTATTAAAAAAAAGTGCCCTTTAGCCAATATTTTATAGCTAAAAGGGCACTGTTTTGTATTATTATGCGCAATAATTACCAAAGTTCGAGGCGTTCTGCCTTTGGCACAAACATCTTGTCGCCTTCCTTCACGTTGAAGGCTTCATACCATGCATCGATGTGTGGCAAGGCTCCGTTTACGCGCCAACGACCAAGTGAGTGTGGGTCGCTCTTTGTGCGGTTGCGAATCTCTGCTTCGGTGATGTTTCCTGCCCACACGCCAGAGTAGGCAAGGAAGAATCGCTGCTCGGGAGTGAATCCGTCCTTATCGCCACATGGCTGCTGCTGCATGGCATGCTTCAGGGCATTAAACGACACCATCAGTCCTCCATGGTCGGCAAGATTCTCACCAAGGGTGAACTTTCCGTTGGCATTTAGGTCGGGAAGCACCTTGATATTTGAGAAATATGCAGCATAATCATCGGCACGCTTAGTGAAGTTGTCACCATCAGCCGTGGTCCACCAATCATTCATATTACCGTCCTTATCGTAATGACGACCGGAGTCATCAAATCCGTGAGTCATCTCATGTCCGATGACTACACCTATGGCACCATAATTGAAGGCATCGTCGGCATTGGCGTCGAAGAATGGCGGCTGAAGGATACCAGCAGGGAAGCATATCTCGTTGGTGGTAGGATTATAGTAGGCATTCACGGTCTGCGGTGTCATGTGCCACTCATCCTTATCCACTGGCTTACCGGCCTTCTTATTTATCTCATACTCATTCCAAAACTTTTTACATTCCACAATATTGTCATAGTATGATTTTTTCATATCTACAGTAAGTTTCGACATATCGGTCCATTTGTCGGGATAACCAATCTTCACATAGAAGGAGTTGAGCTTGTCGAGTGCATTTTTCTTTGTCTCCTCGCTCATCCATGTCTGCGCCTCTATTCTCTCTGCGAGTGATACCTGGAGATTCTTCACGAGTTGCTTCATTCTCTCCTTTGACGACTCAGGGAAATACTTCTCGGTGTAAATCTTACCGAGGGCTTCGCCCATCTGTCCCTCCACCTGTGCAGTGGCACGCTTCCACAGAGGATAATCTTCCTTGCGTCCCGACATCTTTTTGCCGAAGAACTCGAAGTTTGCAGCGATAGCATCCTCGCTCAGATAGCTCACTGCCGAGAGGATATGACGCCACTGCATATAGTCGCGCAACTCCTCTGCCTTGAGGGTGGCCATCAGCTTGTCGGCACCGTCAAGAAACTCGGGTTGTCCCACCACTATTTCCTGCATATACTTGCTCTCAATACCGCCGGCATTTGCTATCTGCTCCATATAGAGATGGGGGTAGCGGGCATTGAATTCCTTGAGGGTCATCTTATGGTAGTTGGCCTCGGGATCGCGCAGTTCCGAATTACTCTTCGACACCTTTGCAAGTTCTGTTTCAAGGCGAAGAATGTTCTTCATTTTCTTTTGTGATGCCTTCTCGCTATAACCGAAGAATTTAAACATATTCACCACATGCTGCTTATAAGCCTCGCGGATGTCGGCAGTGGCAGAATCATTGTCGAGATAATACTCTTTCTGACGAAGAATAAGTCCGCCCTGGAATACATTTACGATATTCTGCTTGGAGTTTTTCTCGTCGGCACCGATATAAATGCCATAGAACTCATTGCTTGTATATGTTGACATCTCCTTCTGCAGAGCCACAAGCTGATCGATGCTCTTGGCAGCCTGTATGCGGTTGAGCATAGGCATAACAGGAGCTATGCCATCAGCACTTCTGCGCTTCTCATCGGTGGCGAGCTTATACAAGTCACTGAGTTTGCGTTCTGTTGTACCCTCGGCATAAACATTAGTTTTCAGTTCGTTGAGGATACCGTTGATTCTTTTCACGTTGTCCTCACCGAGTTTGTCGAAACTGCCATAGCGCGAATAAGCGGCAGGCAGTGGGTTGTTCTTCATCCATCCACCGCAAGCAAACTGATAGAAATCGTCGGCAGGACGCACACTTTTGTCGAAATCGGCACCATTCAGACCGGTACCAAGGTCACTCTGTGCCATGCCCGTTATTGCAATCGAGCATAAGGCAACAATTGGGATAATCTTTTTCATAGTTTTATAATTATTCATTCTTCATACTTCATTTTTCACTCTTCATTTCCTCAAGTTGCATGGACAATGTTTCCCATTTTTCCACCTCCTCATCGAGAGCTCTTTTCGTCGAGGTATATTCGGTGATGATGGTCATGTCGGAGGCATTCTCTGGATGACATAGGATATTGTCGAGTTCTTTCAGCCGAGCTTCCATCTTCTCTATCTTGTTTTCCGATTCCTTTACGGCTTTCTCTGCCCTCGATATCTTTTTCATTCTTTCCTTGCGCTCGGCATAACTTTCCTTTTCGGCAGAATTATTGCCTGAGGCATTGGGTGACTGTGGTGCGGGAGTCGCAGCCGACGGTTTATCATCTGCCTTGACTGGTGCCACACTCGGATCGTCGATAGATGCCAGATAGTCGTAGATACCACCGATATGCTCCCTCACCCTACCGTCAGCAAACTCATATACCTTGCTTACAAGTCCGTCGAGGAATTCACGGTCGTGACTGACGATGATGGCTGTACCGTCGAATGCCTTTATCGCTTCCTTCAGAACATCCTTCGACGGCATGTCAAGATGGTTGGTGGGCTCGTCGAGAATAAGGAAGTTGACCGGCGAGAGCAACAGGCGAATCATTGCAAGACGACTACGCTCTCCTCCACTGAGCACCTTCACCTTTTTTTCCGATGCTTCGCCTCCAAACATAAAGGCTCCGAGGATGTCGTTGATCTTTAGTCTCACCTCTCCCTTGGCCACCCTGTCGATGGTGTCGAACACAGAGATACTCTCGTCAAGCATCTGTGCCTCGTTCTGCGCGAAATATCCTATCTGCACATTGTGTCCCACCTTCAGGTTACCATCAAAGGGTATCTCGTTCATGATACATTTCACGAGTGTTGATTTTCCTTCACCGTTTCTTCCCACAAAAGCCACCTTCTCGCCACGTTTTATACTCAGCGTCACATTGCTGAACACGGTATGCTCGCCATAGGCCTTGCGCACATCCTCGCAGATAATCGGGAAGTCGCCACTGCGCAGACAGGGAGGAAACTTGAGGTGCATGGCTGAGTTGTCCACTTCGTCAACCTCAATGGGCACTATCTTCTCAAGCTGCTTGATGCGGCTCTGCACCTGCACTGCTTTTGTGGGTTTATATCTGAATCTCTCGATAAAGTCACGCAGGTCGGCAATCTCCTTCTGCTGGTTTTCGTATGCCCTCATCTGCTGCTCCCTTCTCTCTTTGCGCAGCTCCACATATTCATTGTATTTCACTCGATAGTCAATCACCTTACCACATGAAATCTCAAGCGTCCTGTTGGTGACATTATTGATGAAAGCACGATCGTGGCTCACCAGTACGACAGCTTTTGCCGACTGCATGAGGAACTGCTCAAGCCACTGGATGCTCTGTATGTCGAGATGGTTGGTAGGCTCGTCGAGCAACAGCACGTCGGGCTTGCTCAAGAGTATCTTTGCCAGTTCGATGCGCATGCGCCATCCACCCGAGAACTCACTCGTAGGACGGTCAAGGTCGGCGCGTTTGAATCCAAGTCCCACCAGCGTGCGCTCAATCTCAGCCTCATAGTTGTCGGCACCCATCATCATATATCTGTCATGCTCCGACGTGAAGCGCTCCACCAGTTCGGCATACTCCTCGCTCTCGTAGTCGGTGCGCTCAGCCAACTGCCTGTTCATCTCGTCAATTTTTGCAGCCATTTTCCTTATGTCGGCAAATGCCTTCTGTGCCTCCTCCTTGACGGTGGTGTCGTCTTGAAGTATCATCACCTGTGGCAGATATCCGATAGTACACCCGTTGGGCACAGCCACCTGACCTTCGGTCGGTTTCTGCATTCCACACAAGATCTTGAGCATAGTCGATTTTCCAGCACCGTTTTTTCCAACCAATGCTATACGGTCGCGCTCGTTGATTACGAAACTGACGCCACTGAATAATGGCTTTACGCCAAATTCCACTTTAAGCGATTCTACTGATATCATTCCTTATGTTTTTCTTCATATATACTTAACGAGTGCAAAGGTAGTCATTATTACCGAAAAAGCCAAATATCTGCCGTTTTTTTAACTAATTATATATATAAAACAAGGTGAAATAAAAAAAATGCCGCTTTTTTAGAAAAAAAACGGGAAAACATTTGGCAGTTTCGAAAAAAGTTCGTACCTTTGCACCCGCAATTCGGAAATCAGGCATGCGCTTGTAGCTCAGTTGGTAGAGCACCTGACTCTTAATCAGGGTGTCCAGGGTTCGAGCCCCTGCAGGCGTACTGAAACCGAAAGCACCAACAAACGATGCGCTTGTAGCTCAGTTGGTAGAGCACCTGACTCTTAATCAGGGTGTCCAGGGTTCGAGCCCCTGCAGGCGTACAAGAGACGACTCCAATCATTTGGAGTCGTCTTTTTTTTATCTACAGATAACTTTATACACTGATTCAATCTGTGGACAAAAAAAAGGCCCCTCAAGCGATTCACATCGACTGAGGGGCAAAATAATATGCTATAACTTAATCCACTAGCATGATGCGGGGATCTCAAACCACTTGACGTAGCAGAAATCCTGACGGTGAGGCAAGTTGGCGTTCTTCGGGAACATACGCACGGCAGTCTTATAGTTGCCGGCGTTGCTCAGCTCAAGCTTACCCTCGAATGTATAGTTGTTGCCTTCCTTGCCTACCACCTCGAGAGGA
>JALFCW010000092.1 GCA_022771625.1 Prevotella sp. | reverse complement strand
CAGTTCTGCCGCCACATTTCTCGTGCTTGTCTTCGTGTTTTGGTATCTTATCAGGACTATGCTCCGCCATCGGTCGATTGAGGAGATGAAGGACGATTTCACCCATAATATCACCCACGAACTGAAGACTCCTGTATCAGTGGCTTACGCTGCCAACGACGCATTGCTGCAATTTGCCGACGACCTCGACCGCAAGACACGTGAAAATTATCTGAAGATGTCGCTTGAGCAGTTGAAGAAACTTAGCGGCATGATTGAGCAGATACTGTCGATGAGTATGAATAGGCGAAAAACATTCACTCTACACAAGGAAATTTCCCGTGGAGACTCCTCAAGATGAACCTACGACATACGTCATTGGCGACTACCAGCTCGACACGATGAAAGAGAAGTTGATATATGCAAATGATAATAATATGGTCTCGATCATCCCACTCTCTCATCGTGAATCTGAAATACTCCGCCTCCTATGCCGCAACAAAGGCGAGGTGGTTGACAACAAGGATGTATTGCTCCAGTTGTGGGGCGACGACAGTTATTTCAACACCCGCAGCCTTCATGTGTTCATCACCAAACTGCGCCGCAAACTCTCACGCGACCCTCGTATAAGGATAATCAACGTGAGGGGAATAGGATATAAACTGATATAGCTATTTCTTCAGTGCTATGACAAGAGCCGTGGTGGAGGTGGCGTCTATACGGCATTTGTCACTTGTGCGGCGACCTACGAGCCACACGATAGTGCCTGTGGCATCGACAACGACCTGCTGGCGGCGCTTGTCTATGACGGAACATTTGATGTCAGTGAGATAATCGCTGACGAGTTTGCTGCCCTTCATACCAAAGGGCGTAAAACGGTCGCCTTCCCTTATGGTGCGCAATGTCAATGGAAATGCCACCTTTCGGTAGTCGAGAGTGGCGCAATCCGCCGATTTGGATATCACAAAGTCATCTGCTATTACCTCTGATTTTATGATGACTTTGAGGGTGGACGAGAGATTATATATACCCTCCTCGGGAAGTTTATATTCACTCTGGTCGGGAATAGTCTTAGAGATTTGAATGCACAGTTGATTGTTGATATTTGCCACTGCCGCAATATGTGTAGCTGAACTGAAGACAGCTCCTACATGATGCTCGCGGATGGCCTCTGACATGTCGGCAATCTGGGATGTCGAGAAACCATAGTCACGACAAATATCATTTAGCAGATATTCGGGAGAGACAAACGCCTCAAGACGTGGAACATCGATGATGAGATCGTCGCCTTGGGATGTGATGATTTCCTCCCTCGCCATCGACACTGCCCATTCCACTATTCGCTCTGCCTCTGCGAGATGCTTGGATGTGGAATGGATATTTTCGGAGGCACGGGGATTAATGGTGCGCAAGAGTGGAATGACATTAAGTCGGAACTTGTTGCGCGTTGCCTCGTCCTCAAGGTTGGTGGAGTCGGTGACGTAGGTCTCGCCCCTCTCTCTAAGGTATGCCTCAATGTCGGAACGACTCATATCGAGCAGTGGACGGAGGATATGTCCATTGCGTGGACGTATGCCAGCGACACCACGGATACCTGTGCCGCGCACCATATTCATCAGCACTGTCTCCACATTGTCATCTCTGTGATGTGCCACGAGGATTGCTTCGGCACCAATATCACGGCGCAACTTTTCGAAATAGTCGTAGCGCAGTGTGCGTGCTGCCATCTCGATACTCACCTTATGCAATGATGCATACTCGCGGGTGTCGAAATGGGCACGATGGAGGGGTACGCCGAGGCGAGAGCAGAGGGAGACGACAAATGACTCGTCGCGGTCGGACTCTGCACCACGGAGATGGAAATTGCAGTGGGCTGCCTCTACATGGCGTCCTTCATCAAGCATTTTCAGGAGCAGACAAACACTGTCTGCTCCACCACTCAAAGCTACTATATATTTCTTTTCTTTATCCACTGCTTTTTTGTCCACAGATTATTTTTTATCCACAGAGTTTTTTTTGTCCACAGATTATCACAGATTAACACAGATTTTTTTAATATCTAAAGATATTTTGATTATCACAGATTATTATCATCAATCAATTTTCATCAATCATTATTCAATAATCAACCAAATCAGAGCCTTTGGCTCTTAATCTGTGCCAATCTGTGTTAATCTGTGGTCTATAAAAACCTATCTGTGGTCTGAAAAACCATCACTCCACATACAGCACCAATCCCTTGAGATATTCTCCCTCGGGATGGAAGATGTTGATGGGGTGATCGGCAGGTTGATGGAGCTGATGGAGGATGCGCACATTGCGATGGGCAAGAGCGGCTGCCGTGAAGACAGCATTGCGGAAATTATCCTTGGTGACCACCTGCGAACAAGAGAAGGTGAAGAGAATACCACCTGGCTGGATTTTCTCCAACGCCTTCATATTCAATCGTGTATATCCCTTGAGGGCATTGTGGAGAGCGCCGCGGTGCTTGGCAAATGCGGGAGGGTCGAGGATTACGAGGTCGTAGTCGCCTCCTGCCTTGTCGAGATATTTGAAGGCATCCTCGCAGAATGCCTCGTGGCGCTTGTCACCGGGAAAATTGAGTTCGACGTTCTTGGTGGTGAGTTCGATGGCCTTGGCACTGCTGTCAACGGAGTGCACGAGTGTGGCACCGCCTCGCATGGCATAGAAAGAGAATCCGCCCGTGTAGCAGAACATGTTGAGCACACGCTTGCCTGAAGAGAAATGCTCGAGCAGCGAACGGTTGTCGCGCTGATCGACAAAGAATCCTGTTTTCTGTCCCTTCAACCAATCTACATGGAATTTCAGTCCGTTTTCGAGAGCTACATTGTCCTTGCTGCCGCCAACGATAAAACCGTCTTCCTGTCCGAGGTCGGCCTTATAGGGAAGGGTTGTCTCACTCTTGTAATAAACATTCTTCACCCTATCACCCATCACCTTGACAAGTTGCTCAGCAATGCGCTTGCGCTCGAGATGTATGCCCACGCTATGAGCCTGCATAACGGCGGTAGGACCATAGACGTCGATGATGAGTCCAGGAACATTATCGCCCTCGCCATGCACGAGACGATATGTGTTGTTGGCTGGATTATCGACAATACCGATGGAGCGACGCATAAGGAATGCCGACTGCAACTTGGCATACCAAAAGGCATCGTCGATGGCGACATCGTCGAACGAGAGGACTCGCACTGCAATGGAACCTATCTGATAATGACCCACGGCAATGAAATCGCCTCCGGCTGTCATGACTCTTACCACCTCGCCCTCGTCAACATCTTCTGGCTGATGTTGGATGGCGCCGGAAAACACCCAAGGATGGAATCTCTTCAAACTTTCCTCCTTGCCTTTCTTCAAATATATCTTCTTATACATATCTTTATCCACTGATTATTCTTTATCCACTGATTTTTGTTGTCCACAGATGTTTTTGTTGTCCACAGATTATCACAGATTAACACAGATTATTAAATATCAAAGATATTTTGATTATCACAGATTATTATCATCAATCAATAATCATCTTAATCAATAATCAACCAAATCAGAGCCTTTGGCTCTTAATCTGTGCCAATCTGTGTTAATCTGTGGTCTGAAAAAACTATCTGTGGTCTATAAAACCTCCATAGTTTCCTCATCCCTAATCACCTCAAAATCACCCGTCTGCAGCAAGCGTTCCATCTCCTCGTAGAGGAGGATGCACGCCCAGGCATCGGTGGCGGCATAGCGTTTCTGACTCTCGGAGAGGATGTCAGCCTCCCAGTTGGTGAGGCGCTGTCCCTTACTGATGCGCTCGCCAAAGAAATTGGCGAAGAGTTTCTGCAAACTCAAGTCTTCAACACCAAAGTCCTTCACCTTGTCCTGGAGTTCGATGAAATAGCCAGGCTGAAATTTCGCCACTTCGTGCAACTGGCGTATGTCGTCATGGAGCGACAGACCAATCTTGGGAATGGTTGTATCCTCAAGAAGGCGAATGATCGACTCGCACATACCAGTGTACTTAAGACGGAACAAAAAACAGATGTCGCGGGAAGATACCTGCAACAACGATACATAATACTTCACTCCCTTGCGAAAAGAGGGTCGCGTCTCGGTGTCGATGCCAATGACGGGTTGCTTAAGCAGATAATCCACCGCCTTGGCAGCCTCGCTCTCCGACAGGACAACCTCTATCCGTCCCTCAAACAAAGCACGCGGAAGTTGCTGGATTCGTGCCTTGTCGAACTTGTTATATATGACTTTTTTCATCTTATTTTGATTTCAAGATGCAAAATTAATAAAAAAAATGATGAAAACGGCTGATTTCTCAAAAAAATGAGTTACTTTTGCACAATATTACAGAGATAAACGAAAAAATGGCTAAAAAAAAGAAAACTTCTACCAAATCTTCGTTCGATGCAGTTACTGGATTTGACATGTTCAAGAACGAAAAACTGAACTTCATAGTAGGACTGATTTTACTCAGTCTGGGGATATTTATGATTGTGGCATTCGTGTCATTTATCAACACTGGCAACATCGACCTCAGTATGATAGAGTCGCCGCGCCCTGGTGAGGTGATGAACGAAAAAGGCGAGTTTGTCAACTCATGCGGTTCGTTGGGAGCATACATCGCATATTTCTTCATAAAAAGATGTTTCGGTCTGGCAGCCTTCGCCATTCCGTTCTTCCTCATATTGGCTTCGCTAAAGATGATGAGGGTATATACAATAGTCCTCTCAAAGTGGTTTCTCGGCACGTCGATAGTGATGATATGGGCATCTGTCACTTTGGCAAAGTTCCTCTCGCCCATATTCACCGACAGCTGCTATAACCCTGGTGGCGACCACGGAAAATATGCATGCCAATGGACGGAAAACCTTGTGGGTGCTCCTGGTCTCACTGCCCTGCTGCTCATCACGGCGATAGCATTCCTCACCTATCTCAGTATGGAGACTATCTATGTGATACGCAAGATACTCAATCCCTCTCTTATATTTAATAAGGTGAAATTTGAGGTGAGCGGAGGTAAGCACGAGGATGTGGCTAATATGGAGATCATAACCACCCAACCCGACCCGAAGGTGTTTGACGACCCTGAACAGCAGACGGTAGAGTTTGACATTGACAATGCCAACGAAAACAATGTTGACAACACACCTATCGACGACATCAAGAAAGAAACAACCGACGAGAATGTTGCTCCCCCCGAAGAGGAGGATGGCGACATCAAGCTCGACGTTGAGGAGATGAAAGACGAAGTCAAGGCGAGCGGAAAATCACTCGTGACTGTGGGCAACAAGGAGATGGAGGCATACGACCCCAAACTCGACCTCGAGAACTACCGCTACCCCACCCTCGACTTGCTTAAGCACTACGACAACGACGGTAAGCCTTATATCGACATGGAGGAACAGAACGCCAACAAGAACCGTATTGTGGAGGTGTTGCGCAACTTCGGTGTGGAGATAAGCAGTATCAAGGCTACCGTGGGACCAACAATCACCCTATATGAGATAACTCCTGCTCAGGGCGTGAGAATCAGCAAGATACGCAATCTTGAGGACGACATCGCCCTCTCGCTCTCAGCTCTCGGCATACGTATCATCGCACCTATCCCTGGAAAGGGAACCATCGGTATTGAGGTGCCAAATGCCAAACCGAATATCGTGTCGATGGAGTCGATACTCAACTCAAAGAAATTCCAGGAATCGCAGATGGAACTGCCTTGCGCCGTAGGAAAGACCATCACCAACGAGGTGTTTATGTTCGACCTCGCCAAGATTCCTCACCTGCTCGTGGCTGGTGCCACAGGACAGGGTAAGTCGGTGGGACTCAATGCCATCATCACCTCTTTATTATATAAGAAGCATCCCGCCGAACTCAAAATCGTGCTCATCGACCCAAAGAAGGTGGAGTTCTCGATATACACCCCTCTCGAAAAGCACTTCCTCGCAATGGTGCCCGACGAGGGTGCCGAACCAATAATCACGGATGTAACCAAGGTGGTGCGCACGCTCAACTCGCTATGCAAGGAGATGGACACACGCTACGACTTGCTGAAGATTGCAGGAGCACGCAATATCAAGGAATACAACAAGAAATTCAAGGACCGCCAACTCAATCCGCAAAACGGACACAAGTTCATGCCTTATATCGTAGTGGTAATCGATGAGTTTGGAGACTTGATAATGACTGCCGGCAAGGAAATCGAACTGCCGATAGCTCGTATTGCTCAGTTGGCTCGTGCCGTGGGTATTCACATGGTGATTGCCACACAGCGACCCACCACCACCATCATCACGGGTAATATCAAGGCCAACTTCCCCGGACGTATCGCATTCAAGGTGAGCGCCATGATCGACTCGAAGACTATCCTCGACCGTCCAGGAGCCAACCAGCTCATCGGACGTGGAGATATGCTCTTCCTCAACGGCAACGAACCAGTGCGTGTGCAGTGTGCATTTGTGGACACTCCCGAAGTGGAGCGCATCAACCAGTTTATCGCACAGCAGCAAGGCTATGTCACTCCGTTCGAACTGCCAGAACCCGACACCGGCGACGGCGAAATGGGCGGAGCTGCGGATGTGGATATGCAGCATCTCGACCCGCTATTTGAGGATGCCGCACGCGTCATCGTACTCAGTCAGTCGGGTTCAACGAGTCTTATCCAGCGCAAGTTCTCCATCGGATACAACCGTGCCGGACGTATCATGGACCAAATGGAGAAGGCGGGAATCGTGGGAGTTGCATCGGGAAGCAAGCCCCGCGAGGTGCTCATCCAGGACGAGATGTCGCTTGAGAATCTATTGACGAATTTTAGGAGTTAAGGAAGTTAAAGGAGTTAAAGACATATGATTATGAAAAGGATAATGAATTTATTTCTGATGCTGATGGTTGCGATATGCACATCGGCACAGACAGCAAAGCAGGTGCTCGACAAGACTGCCGCAGCACTGAGCAACAAGGGCGGAGTGACTGCCAACTTCACGGTAACGGGTAAAAGCATTGGCAGCACGTCGGGACGTATCTCTGTTAAGGGACGCATGTTTCAAGCCACAACACCTCAAGCAATAATATGGTTTAACGGCAAGACGCAGTGGACATACATGAAGAGCCAGGAGGAGGTGAACGTGAGCAATCCCACGGAGGCTCAACTGCAGGCCATCAACCCCTACAACTTCATCAATATCTACAAGAAAGGATATTCCTATACGATGAAGACCACATCCCAGGGATATGAGGTGCATCTGAAGGCTACTGACAAGAAACGCTCAATACAGGAGATGTATGTCACGGTGAACAAGACCACGTATGCTCCTTCGCAGGTGAAAATGCGCCAAGGCACTAAGTGGACTACTATCAAGATCTCCTCGCTTAAGAAGGCGAATATCTCTAATGCCACCTTCACATTCCCAGCCAAGGATTATCCGAATGCTGAGGTAGTGGATTTGAGGTGATTTGATAAAAAGACAATCGGTGGATAGAAATGAATAGAATAGAATTATACAGACTGTTGCGCCGCAACATGAAATTGAGCGAGAAGCGCAACCCAATGTTCGAACAAAACCAGTATGCCAAGGTCTTCGCCTACCTCGGCCTTGCCTTCATGAGCATCTACTTCATTGGCATAGGCACCTTCATAGGATGGTCGGCACGAGGTGGCGACGAGTCGGCTATCTTTATCATGATGGCATTCCTCATGATATTGGATTTCGGTATGCGATTCGGTGGACAACAGACCCCATCGCTGCTCATCAAACCCTATCTGCTCATGCCCATCAAAAAGAGCCATATCGTTGACTGCTTCATAGTGATGTCGATGATAAGCTCATATAACATCATCTGGCTCACCGTCATCCTGCCCTACGCATTCATTGTATGGTGCGGCGGATTGGGAGGATTGGAGACCATCGCTCTGATTCTGCTCTGCCAAGCGATAGTCATCCTCAATGCGCTATGGTATATGCTCGTGCGCACACTCGTCAATCAGAAGATATGGTGGTGGGCGCTACCTTTGGCTGTATATGGCGCTGCCATCGGAATACCGATGCTGGTTTACGGAGTGGAAAAGGGATTTATCAAACTTGTTGAGTTCATCTTTGACTACGGATTCTCATGGGCTTGCGCCGCTGTAGTGGCAGTGCTGATATGCATACTGTTTGTGGTGAACAGTTGGTTATCGCGCCGCCTTGCCGACTCAGAAGTGGCTGCAGAGGAAGAGAAGACCTTCTCGCCCACTACCCGATTCTCATTCCTTGAGCAATTCGGAATGATTGGCGAATATCTGTCGCTTGAGGTGAAGAGTGCCATGCGCAACAAGGCCATACGTCAGAGATATATCCAGGGACTGCTGGTAATCACCATGCTCAGTTTGCTACTTGCCTTCACCGACACCTACACTGGCGCTTTTGCCGTGAACATCTGGTGTCTCTACTGTTTCGTGTTCTTCGGAGCGGTGAATCTCGTGAAGATTATGGGTCCCGAGGGCAACTATATCGACTTCCTGTTCACACGTCGCGAGAGCATCCTCGACTTGCTGCGCGCCAAGTATTATTTCTTCTGCATAGTGCTTGTGCTGCCTTTGCTACTGCTCATTCCGCCAATCGTGTCAGGACGATTCTCTATATTGATGATTCTCGCCTACCTGTTTATCACAACTGGTGTGGCCTATGGATTGCTCTTTCAGTTGGCTGTGTATAACAAGCAGTCACTGCCACTCAACCAGAAGATAACGTCGAAGGGAAACTTCGAGAACAAACTGCAGTTCATCATCGAACTTGTAGTGTTCTTCGTGCCTGTATTCCTGGCCCTTGCGTTCACTGCCCTCTTCGGCGACACCATCGGATATATCATCATGATTGTCATTGGTGTAGTGATGACAGCAGCACATCCTTATTGGTTGCGAAATATCTACACTCGCATGATGCGCCGCAGATATGAAAACATCGAGGGCTTCCATGCTACAAGATAAGATTTACTCCACAGATTTCCACAGATGAAAATTTCAAGTGGATTTACACAGATTTTGGCTGCACTATGTTTATAGACCACAGATAGGTTTTTATAGACCACAGATTAACACAGATTGGCACAGATTAAGAGCCAAAGGCTCTGATTTGGTTGATTATTGATTGATGATTATAATCTGTGATAATCAAAATATCTTTAGATATTAAAAAAATCTGTGTTAATCTGTGATAATCTGTGGACAAAAAAACTCTGTGGATAAAAAACTCTGTGGAAAAAAAACTCTGTGGAAAAAAATAATAAATCAGTGGATCAAAATATGAAGAAAGAAGATTTAAGAATAGTGTTTATGGGAACACCGGAGTTTGCGGTGGAAACCCTCGATGCCCTCGTAAAGGGCGGATATAACGTTGTGGCAGTGGTGACGCAACCCGACAAACCAGTAGGACGCCACGGCAGTGTGTTGCAACCATCACAGGTGAAGCAATATGCCGTGGAGCACGGACTGCCTGTGCTCCAACCCGTGAAGATGAAGGATGAGGATTTTGTCAACCAACTGCGCTCATACAATGCCAACCTTCAGGTGGTAGTGGCCTTCCGCATGCTGCCCGAGGTGGTGTGGGATATGCCAGAATACGGTACGTTTAATGTGCATGCAGCCCTTTTACCGCAGTATCGCGGTGCAGCCCCTATCAACTGGGCTGTGATCAACGGCGAGACTCGCACAGGAGTGACCACCTTCTTCCTCGACCACGACATCGACACAGGAAAGGTGATAATGCAGTTGCCGTTCGACATCCACGACGATTACAACGTGGAGGACGTGTATGACGGACTGATGCACCTCGGCGCCGATATCTGCATAAAGACTCTCGAGCGCATCGTGGAGAGCGACGGACATCCCGAGGCCATACCACAAGAGGAACTGATGACTGCCGGTGAGGCACTGCTTCCCGCCCCGAAGATATTCAAGGAGACATGCCAGATAGACTGGACAAAGACATCCAAACAGGTGTATGACTTCGTGCGTGGACTTAGTCCATATCCCGGGGCATGGACTACCCTCACCGACAGCGAAGGCAAGGAAACTGTGCTGAAGATTTATGCCACATCAAAGGTGGCGAATGGAAAGAATGGCGGAGCCGCTCCCGGAACAATCATTGTTGAAGGCAAGCGACTGCTTATGGCTACAGGCGACGGAGTTGTGCAACTCGAAGAGGTGCAGTTGGCTGGAAAGAAGCGCATGAAGGCACAGGATTTCCTCAACGGAATGAAAAAACTGGTAAGATAATATAATAATTCGAGGAGTAGTGCGTTTGTTATAATAGAATTATCAAACAAAAGCATATTGCCTATGAAGTATTTTACCCAGCTGCCATCACCGAGTGAAAAGACACTCGAACTGATTAGAAAAATTGCCTATTCATATAGGACAATAAAACTTACTGACGGCACCTATGTGCCACTGTGTATTAACTAATAAAACTTTATTACATAAAAAAAAGACTATGACAATAGTATCACCCTCGTTGCTAGCAGCAGATTTTCTGCATCTCGACAACGAAATAGAAATGATCAACCGCAGTGAGGCCGAATGGCTTCACCTCGACGTGATGGACGGAGTGTTCGTACCAAACATCTCCTTCGGTTTCCCCGTGCTCGAAGCCGTGGCAAAAAAATGCACCAAAGCTCTCGATGTGCACTACATGATTGTTCATCCCGAACTGTATATCAAGCAAACAGCCAAATTGGGAGCCATGATGATGAATGTTCATTATGAGACAAGCACCCATCTTCACCGCACCATCCAGGAAATACATGATGCCGGCATGAAAGCTGGTGTCACGCTCAATCCTTCCACACCGGTATCGGTGCTCGAGGATATCATCAAGGATGTGGATATGGTGCTTCTGATGAGCGTCAACCCCGGTTTTGGAGGTCAGAAATTCATCGAGAACACCATCGACAAGGTGAAGCGCCTAAGAAAACTGATTGAGGAGAAGGGAGCTAACACTCTGATAGAAGTGGATGGAGGTGTGCAGGAAGAGACAGCCCCACGTCTTGTTGCAGCAGGTGTTGACGTGCTCGTGAGTGGCAGCTATATCTTTAAGAGTGCCACCCCCGAGGCTATTATCCACTCGCTCAGAGAACTTTAATGTCAGCCTTCTTCCTGAGATTGAGGATGGCATAGCGCATACGTCCCAAGGCCGTATTGATACTTATGCCCATAATCTCGCTTATCTCCCTGAAGGTCAATCCCTCGAAATAGTGCAAATACACTATTTCGCGCTGTTCGGCAGGCAGTTGTTCCACCATCTCATGCAGCTTGTCGAATGTTTGCATTCGTATCATGTCGCCCTCATGCGACTCAATAGTGATATTCTCGCTGTTGAGTCGCGTGAGGTCGTTATCTGCATTGGCATCCTTCACAAGTCTGTATTCACACCTGCGCAAGCGGTCAGTAATGGCATTGTGGGCAATACGGTAAAGCCAATAGCGAAACAAACCAATAGGTCTGTACTTTTGTTTTTGCAAATGCACGACAACCTTCACGAATGTCTCTTGGAACAATTCGTTTGCCTCGTCTTCATTCTTCACCATATATAAGAAATACGAGAAAAGCAATGACTGATAGCGTAACAGTATCTCGTCGAAGGCTTTCACGTCTCCGCTCATATAGCTCATGGCCAAACTTTCGTCGGTCATTTTTTTGTATTCATTCATATACCTTATTATTTATTTTTTGGGTATAGTCTCTTCAATAGGCAAACGTTTTATATTGTTTTTATTATTTTAATTTCGACTGCAAAAGTATGCATTTTATTCCATATATGCAAATTTTTAAAGAAAAAAATGCCGATTATCTATTATTTCACCCTCTAGTCAGCCATTTCGACAGCTTATTTAGCCACGAATTGGTGAAAAAGAACCATCGATAGGTGCTCATTGGTTTGCCGCCAAACCTCAAGATGAAGTCACGCAGAGAATTACGTTGGAAAGGCAAACCCACATCGAGGAAGACGATATGTGCACATCCGTCGTTCTGTGCCTTCTTGATGGCATTCCACAGGGTGATGTCGTCGGGGTGTAATTTCATATATGTCTTTCTCAGGAAGGCTGAATACCATAGATATGCGTTTCCCCCGGAATAAATAAGGGCAGCACATCCGATGGCCTTTGATTTATATTTTGTCAATAGCAGATGGCAATTCTCACTCTTGCTGATGAGATGGAAGAATTTGTTGGAAGGGATATATCGCTTGGGTTTGAGCAGGTTATGATTGTGCAGTAGTTTGATAAACCTGTCAAGGTCGGCATCGCATGATACCTCTTCGGTTATTGCTCCTCGTTTCACTGCATTGGCAAGTTTTTTCTTCATTTTGTAGTCGATGCGCTCCTCGGCTGGTTTGCTGTGCAGCGAGTTGTGGATACTCATCCACGCCACAGGGAAATATCCTTCGCTGCGCAACTCCCTGTATCCGAACATCTTCGTAGAAAGATTACTCAACTCTATATAAAACACCCGCAACCTCATCCTTTGGGTGATGGCACGGATCATCTTGCCGAATATCTGCTCTTTTTCCACTTTCTCCAGACTGTCGTCGTATGCTCCCTCACCATATATTCTGCAGTGCCAATAGATGAAAGGCGGAATCCACGTGCCCCTTGCCCTCACAACAGCAAGAAGGCATGCCACAATCTTGCCGCCCTCATCCCTGGCTACCACCATATACGGGGAATGACGTGGTGTCTGCTCGTAGATGAGAAACAGTTGCCTGCTATGGAAGAAATCCTCGGATGTCCATTCCGGCAGGGCACTTGAACTTGCCAATATGTCTATCTTCCACTCTTTCACGCCGCAAAAATAATAAATAATTCCAAAAAAAACAATAAATTGCACGTTTTTTCACATTATTTCTATACCTTTGCATTGATTTATGAAGAATTAGTATTTCAATACGTATGAAAATATCTATGATAGGTGCTGGCAATCTTGCCACAAATCTTGCTAAGGCCCTTCATTCGGCAGGCCATGACATCATCGAGGTGTATAGTCGCACGAGGGTGTCGGCGGATGCCTTGGCTATGCAAGTGGAGGCATTGCCTACCGACAATATTGAGACATTGCGACGAGATGCTGACATATACATACTGGCACTGAAGGACTCGGTGCTTGCCGACATCATTCCCTCACTATGCAGTGGTCGCAATGATGCAGTGTTCGTTCACACCGCAGGTAGTGTGTCGATTGACATCTTCAAGGGCCATGCCGCCAGATATGGAGTGTTGTATCCCATGCAGACCTTCTCGAAATCGCGCATTGTGGATTTCTCGGTAATTCCTGTATTCCTTGAGGCAAGCGACTCCTACACTATGACTCTGCTCGAAGGTCTTGCCGCGAGTGTGAGCAACGACGTGCGCCAACTCGACTCTCCCTCGCGCCGTTATCTGCATCTTGCTGCTGTGTTTGCGTGCAACTTTGCCAACCACTGCTATGCGTTGGCTGCCGACATGGTGGAGATGAGCGGTATGACCTTCGACTGCCTCCTGCCGCTTATCGACGAGACGGCTAGGAAGGTGCACCAACTGCCTCCTGCCAAGGCTCAAACTGGTCCTGCCGTGAGATTCGACCGCAATGTGATCGACTCACAGAGTCGTCTGCTCGACTCCAATCCAATGTCACAACAGATTTATAAATTAATGAGCGAAAGCATTCATCAAAAGAGTAAAGATAATGATTAACTACGACTTGAAGAAAATACGCGCCATCATATTTGATGTGGATGGTGTGCTCAGCAGCGAGACTATTCCCCTTCATCCCAACGGCGAACCTATGCGCACTGTGAACATTAAGGATGGATATGCCATACAGTTTGCGATGAAGATGGGTTTGCGCATCGTGATTCTCACTGGTGGCAAAACCGAGAGTGTTCGCCTGCGCTATTCCAATCTTGGTGTTGAGGATGTGTATATGGCATGTGCTGTCAAGATACAGAAATACGAAGAGTTTCTGGCGAAATATGGTTTGCACGACGACGAGATAATGTATATGGGCGACGACATTCCCGACTACGAGATTATGCATCGTGTGGGATGTCCTGTATGTCCTGCGGATGCCTGCAGCGACATCAAGGCTCTGAGCATCTACGTGAGTCAGCGCAACGGCGGATGTGGATGCGGGCGAGATGTGATTGAGCAAGTGCTTCGCGCTCAAGGCAAGTGGCTCAACGGCCAAGAGGCCTTCGGGTGGTAGTTTTCTCAACAGATTGTTTTTTCAGACCACAGATAGGTTTTAAGACCTCAGATATTTTTTAAGACCACAGATTAACACAGATTAGCACAGATTAAGAGCCAAAGGCTCTGATTAGATTGATTAATGATTACTGATTATTGATTGATGATAATAATCTGTGATAATCAAAATATCTTTAGATATTAAAATAATCTGTGTTAATCAAAATATCTTTGATATTTAAAAATCTGTGATAATCAAAATATCTTTAGATATTAAAAAAATCTGTGTTAATCTGTGATAATCTGTGGACAAAAAAACTCAGTGGAAAAAAACTCAGTGGAAAAAAACTCAGTGGATAAAAAAAATAAATCAGTGGATAAAAAGATAATTTTGGCAAGCAATTCGCCTCGCAGACGGGAACTGCTTGCAGGCCTCGACCTCGACTTCGAGGTGAAAGTGATAAAAGGAATCGACGAGTCATACCCCGCCACATTGGCTCCCGAGAAAGTGGCGCAATATATCGCCTCCAAGAAGGCAGACGCCTACGTGTCGGCAATCCACGAGGACAACCTCGTGATAACTGCCGACACAGTAGTTATTGTAGATAAAAAGATACTCGGCAAACCGCATGACGAATCCGAGGCAAAGGCAATGCTCCGACTTATCAGTGGCAAGAGCCATCAGGTAGTCACAGGAGTGTGTCTTATGACTAAGGACAAGCGACGCGAGTTCTCTGTATCCACCGATGTCACGTTCCGCAGTCTCTCAGAGTCGGAGATTGACTACTACGTCTCGCATTACCGTCCATTCGACAAGGCTGGTGCCTATGGTATTCAGGAGTGGATAGGCTACGTTGGTGTCACTTCACTTAATGGCAGCTACTTCAACGTGATGGGTCTTCCTGTTCAGCGCATCTACTCCGAGCTACAGCTATTTTAGTCCCCACACCTCAGCGATAGCCGGGAATGTGATTTTGCCTTCCACCATGTTCACACCCTTGGCGAGAGCGGGATCATCGTCGCATGCCTTTTTCCATCCCTTGTCAGCCAGAGCCACGGCATATTTCAGAGTGGCATTGGTGAGGGCGATGGTAGAGGTATTAGGCACAGCACCGGGGATATTTGCCACTGCATAGTGAACAATACCGTCAATCTCGTATGTCGGTTCGCTATGTGTTGTGGGGCGTGATGTCTCGAAGCATCCACCCTGGTCGATAGCCACATCCACGAGCACCGTTCCCGGTTGCATCAACTTTAGCATGTCGCGCGTGATGAGGTGCGGAGCCTTGTCGCCAGGGATAAGCACACTGCCCACGATGATGTCGGCATCCTTGATTTCATGCTCTATGTTATGGCGTGAGGAGTAGATAGTTGTCACATTGGCAGGCATATCGATAGACAGTTGTCGCAACAGAGGCAGCGAGATATCCATTATCTTCACCTCGGCACCCATTCCTGCAGCCACCCTTGCTGCAGCCTGACCCACGATACCGCCTCCGAGAACAACCACTTTGGCAGGAGCCACACCAGGCACACCACAGAGCAGTTTACCCTTTCCGCCCTTTGTCTTCTGAAGATAATAAGCACCATTGATAGTAGCCATTCTTCCAGCCACCTCACTCATCGGTATGAGCAGAGGCAGTCGGCCGTCGGCAGTCTGCACAGTCTCATAGGCTATGCAGATGGCCTTACGCTCTATCATGGCGAGAGTAAGTTCCTTGTCGCTTGCAAAATGGAAATATGTGAAAAGCACTTGTCCCTCGCGGATGAGGGGATATTCGGGGGCAATAGGTTCCTTCACCTTCACAATCATGTCGGCTGAGGCATATACATCCTCGATAGTAGGCAGAATCTCCGCACCTACAGCCACATAATCCTCGTCGGCAAATCCACTACCCTCTCCTGCTGTGTGCTGCACCATCACCTGATGTCCGTGCTTCACTAGTTCAGCCACTCCTGCAGGAGTCATTCCAACGCGATTCTCGTTGTTCTTAATTTCTTTAGGAATACCAATTTTCATAATCTTCGTTTGTGTTAATAGGTTAATATTTTATTGATAATTATTCGCGTAATTATACTGCAAAGATACGAATGAAATGAAAAAGATGTTCTTTTCATTATGAATATTTTAGATAAAAAACGTTAACCATATATCATCTCCGATTTCATTTTCTTCACGATTTTCATGTGACATGTGACGCTTGAAAAAAAACCGAGCCCCATCACTCGTGATGATAGGGCTCGTTTTTGATTATTGTGCATGCTCGATATAGCTGTTCGGTGAAAATGAGTCTCACCATCTGATGTGAGAATGTCATGCGCGAGAGAGATATCTTGTCGTTGGCGCGCTCATATACAGACGGCGAAAAACCATAGGGACCGCCGATGACAAATACGAGGCGGCGCGCGTTGTTGGCAGTGCGTTGCAACCACGAGGCATATTCCATGCTGCGCATCTCCTTGCCGTGCTCATCGAGGAGAACGACGGTATCGGATGGTTGCAGTTGTTTCATAATCAGTTCTCCCTCCATTGTCTTCTGTTGTTGTTCACTCAGGCTCTTTGTGTTTTTGAGCTCGGGGATAGTGATTATCTCAAAGGGCATATAGTGGCTGATGCGCTCGGCATAGTCGCTGATGCCTGCCTGGAAATGTTTGTCGGTGGTCTTTCCCACCAGGATTAATATCGTCTTCATTCTTTATTTCTTCCACAGAGTTATTTTATCCACTGAGTTTTTTTGTTGTCCACAGAGTTTTTTTTCACTGAGTTTTTTTGTCCACAGATTATCACAGATTTACACAGATTTTTTTAATATCTAAAGATATTTTGATTATCACAGATTATAATCAATAATCATTAATCAGTAATCAGTAATCATTAATCATCCTAATCAGAGCCTGTGGCTCTTAATCTGTGCCAATCTGTGTTAATCTGTGGTCTATAAAAACCTGTCTGTGGTCTGATTTCTTTTTGTCCACAGATTTGCACAGATTAACACAGATTTTTTTAATATCTAAAGATATTTTGATTATCACAGATTATTATCATCAATCAATAATCAGTAATCATTAATCAACCTAATCAGAGCCTTTGGCTCTTAATCTGTGCTAATCTGTGTTAATCTGTGGTCTATAAAAACCTGTCTGTGGTCTATAAAAAACCTACTCCTCGCTCATGTCCTTCACCATTTTGCGATACATACCATACATTCGCTGGCGCGAGATATATCCCTTGAGATGACCCTCGCTGTCGAGCACTGGAAGCCAGTCGGCATGAGTGGACTCAAAGGTCTTCATCACCTTCGTCATCGGCATATCGTCGCTGAGAGTGGCAGCAGGAGGCGCCATCAACTGATGAGCCTTGAAGTGATGATAGAGCTCAATACGGAACACCACATGCCTAATCTTTCCGATGTTTATCTCGCCAAGCAAGTTGCCTGCAGCATCGAGCACAGGAAGAATACTATATCTGCTTCTGCTAATCTTATGCACAATCTGCCCCAGTTCCATGTCAGGATTCACCCCCTGATAGTCGCGGTCGATAACACTGTCAAGACTCATCAGTGTGAGCACGGCATGGTCGGTGTGGTGGGTGATGAGCTTTCCCTGGCGCGCCAATCGCATACCGTAAATACTGTGCGGTTCGAATATATATATAGTAAGGTATGCGCACACGGAGACTATCATCAGCGGCATGAAGAGGTTGTAGCCCGTGGTAATCTCAGCAATGAGGAACACACCAGTGAGCGGTGCGTGCATCACTCCCGACATCACTCCCGCCATACCCAGCAGGGCATAGTTTTTCTCTGGCAGGAACACTCCTATCTGATAGATATTCCATAGTCGCGAGAAGAGGAATCCCGTGAAACAGCCGATAAACAAACTTGGTGCGAATGTACCGCCGCATCCTCCTCCACCGTTGGTTGCGGATGTGGCAAACACCTTTGTAAACAGCACCAGTGCCACATATATCAGCAGCATGTCTCCCTTGCCGGCAAAGAGCGAGTTGCTCATGATTCCGTTCCAGTCGGCCTCGGTCTCGCCGTTGAGCAGAAGGTTGATGGAGCGGTAGCCTTCGCCATAGAGCGAGGGGAAGAGGAAGATGAGCAGACTGAGGATGGCACCGCCGATAAGGAGTTTGATGTAGGGCTTGTCCTTGAACTTGCCGAACATATCCTCGACGGCAGTCATCGTACGGATGAAATACAGACTGACGAGTCCGCATGATATGCCGAGCAATATACATGCCGGAACGCGCTCCACAGGCCAATCGGCATCGAGGTGGAATGTGAAGAGGGCACTGCTTCCGCGAAGGATATAGGTGAAACATGTAGCCGTGACGCACGACACAAGGATAGGCAGCAGAGAGGACATGGTGAGGTCGATCATGAGCACCTCAAGCGTGAACACGAGTCCTGCTATCGGGGCCTTGAAGATACCGGCGATGGCACCGGCGGCACCACAACCCATCAAGAGCATGAGTGTGCGGTTGTCGAGTTTGAATGCCTGTCCCAAGTTGCTGCCTATGGCCGAACCAGTGAGCACAATAGGAGCCTCGGCTCCCACCGAACCACCAAAGCCGATGGTTATGGCAGATGCAACCACCGACGACCAGCAGTTGTGTCCGCGCAGTCGGCTCTTCTTGCTACTTATGGCATAGAGTATGCGCGTGATACCATGACTTATATTGTCCTTGACGATATATCTCACGAAGAGCGAGGTGAGATAGATACCCACAACGGGGAAGACGAGATATAGCCAGTTGGCTCCTGTCTTGTCAAATGAGCTTGTGAGCAGTGCAACAATCTGGTTGATTAGTCCGTGGAGCACAAATGCCGCCACTGCGGAGAACAGACCGACGAGGAATCCCAAAATAAGTATAAAACTCCTTTCGCTGACGTGCTCTTCACGCCAGTCGCAAAACCTCTTGAACCAACCCGTTTCTTCCTTTACTTCTTTCATATCTTTCTTACTTGCGAATGATTTCCACCTCTCCCCCACTGCCGAGTTTGATTATGCTCGACGGCTTATGGGGCTTGTGCTCCTGTCGGCGTGTCCAGCACACGTAATCCACTGCGTCGATAATCTCCTGCGAGATATCGCAATAGTTCTGCGCTGTCGGTTCGCCGGAGATATTCGCCGATGTGGAGACGATGGGTTTCTGGAATCTGTAGCAGAGTTCCTTCGAGAATGGTTCAGATGTTATTCGCATGGCTATCGAACCGTCGTCGGCGATGAGGTTCTCTGCCAGGTTCACTGCTCCGTCGAGGATGACGGTAGTCGGTTTGTCAGCACACTCAAAGAGTTGCCATGCCACGTCGGGCACGTTTCTCACGTATCTCTGCAATCTATTGTCGCTATCCACGAGGCATATCAATGCCTTCGAGTCGTCGCGATGCTTTATTTTATATACCTTTGCCACTGCCTCGGCGTTGGTGGCGTCGCAACCTATTCCCCAGACGGTGTCGGTGGGATAGAGTATCACTCCACCCTTTCTCATCACCTCCACTGCCTTCTTTATATCTTCTTCTGTCTTCATATTCTTCTTTTCTTTATCCACAGATAATTATTTAATGTCCACTGATGTTTTTTGTTGTCCACTGAGTTTTTTTGTCCACAGATTATCACAGATTAACACAGATTTTTTTAATATCTAAAGATATTTTGATTAACACAGATTTTTAATATCTAAAGATATTTTGATTAACACAGATTATTATCATCAATAATCATCAATCAATAATCAATAATAATCAGAGCCTTTGGCTCTTAATCTGTGTTAATCTGTGCCAATCTGTGGTCTATAAAAACCTGTCTGTGGTCTGAAAAAACATCTGTGGTCTATAAAAACCTGTCTATTTTTTGTCCGTGCCATGAACCTTAGAACTCAGATGTGAAATGGAATTTGATGTGCTTGAAATCTTCCTGCGCCATACTCAGCACATATCCGCTGTCGGCGAGGAACACATCGCGTCCCTCCTTGTCCTTAGCCATATACTGATACTTGCGCTTCTTGAAGTTGTCGAGTTCGGCAGGGTCGTCGCTCTCTATCCAGCACGCCTTGTAGAGATGCACAGGCTCCCAACGACACTTCGCATTGTACTCGTTCTCAAGGCGATACTGTATCACCTCAAACTGC
>JALFCW010000084.1 GCA_022771625.1 Prevotella sp. | reverse complement strand
CTTGACATCTGTACCCGTGAACTGCTCACGCCCAAGGGTCTGCGTACGCTTTCGCCCAAGAGTGGTGGCTACAACCCCATGTATGTAGGTCCTCAGTCACAGCGCGACTATGCTTACCACCAGGGTACGGCATGGCCTTGGCTCGGCGGCTTCTATATGGAGGCTTGTCTGCGCCTCTACAGGCGCACCCGTCTGAGCTTCATCGAGCGCCAGATGGTGGGCTACGAAGACGAAATGTCCAACCATTGCATCGGAACTATCCCCGAGCTCTTCGATGGCAACCCGCCATTCCAGGGCAGAGGCGCTATCTCGTTTGCCATGAACGTGGCAGAGATTCTCAGGGCAATGGAGTTGCTGGAAAAGTATTCATATAAATAATAGGAGGACCGCAAATGAAAGTTTTAATGTTTGGTTGGGAGTATCCTCCTCATGTATATGGTGGACTGGCTACCGCCAACTATGGTATATCTCAAGGTCTGCACGCCCAGGGTGATATAGAGACGATACTCTGTCTGCCCAAACCATGGGGCGATGAAGACCGCAGCGCTGCCAATATCGTGGCGATGAACTGTGTGCCTATCGCCTGGCGCGATGTCGATTACGACTATGTGAAGAATAAGGTGGGTAACATTATGGACCCCGACCTCTACTTCCGCCTGCGCGACCACATCTATTCTGATTTCAATTATATGCACGTCAATGACCTCGGTGCGATGGAGTTTGCCGGTGGATACCCCTCCAATCTCCATCAGGAAATCAATAACTATTCGATTATCGCCGGAGTCGTTGCCCGCACGTTCGATTACGATATCATCCATGCCCACGACTGGCTTACCTATCCCGCCGGCATCCATGCCAAGAAGGTGTCGGGCACGCCCCGGGGCATCCATGTCCATGCCACCGCCTTCGACCGTAGCCGTGGCAAGGTCAACCCTACAGTCTTCTCGATAGAGAAAGACGGTATGGACAACGCCGACTGCATCATGTGCGTATCTGAGCTTACCCGCCAGACCGTCATCAACCAGTATCATCAGGACCCCCGCAAGTGCTTCACCGTGCACAACGCTGTGTATCCCCTGCGTCAGGAGCTGGCCGATATTCCTCGTCCCGACCACACCGGAAAGGAGAAGGTAGTGACATTCCTTGGCCGCATCACCATGCAGAAGGGACCTGAGTATTTTGTTGAAGCCGCCAACCTCGTGCTCCACCGCACCCGCAACGTGCGTTTCTGCATGGCCGGTTCGGGCGATATGATGGACCAGATGATTTACCTCGCCGCCGAGCGCGGCATTGCCGACCGTTTCCACTTCCCTGGCTTCATGCGCGGCAAGCAGGTCTATGAGTGTCTCAAGGACTCTGATGTCTACGTGATGCCTTCAGTGAGCGAGCCTTTCGGTATCTCTCCGCTCGAGGCGATGCAGTGTGGCACTCCTTCTATCATCAGTAAGCAGAGCGGTTGTGCCGAGATACTCAACAACTGTATCAAGGTAGACTACTGGGACATCCACGCCATGGCCGACGCCATCTACTCCATCTGCCACAACGAGAGCCTCTTCCATTATCTGCAGACCGAAGGCAAGAACGAGGTCGACCAGATTACTTGGGAGAAGGTAGGCGCATGGATACGAGAACTATATGAGCGCACGCTCAATGGCAATAACTAACAACTAACAAACAACGATTATGAAGACAATTTGTTTATATTTCGAAATACATCAGATTACGCATCTTAAGAGATACCGCTTCTTTGATATCGGTACCGACCATTATTACTATGATGACTACGAGAACGAGCGCGATATCACCGATATCGCCGAGCGTAGCTACATGCCCGCCCTCAATGCCCTTGGCGAAATGATTAAGGAGCATGGCAAGGCCTTCAAGGTAGCCTTCTCGCTCTCGGGCGTAGGTATCGAGCAGCTGGAGATGCACGCGCCCCAGGTGCTTGCCAAGCTGCAGGAGCTCAATGACACCGGCTGCGTGGAGTTCCTCGCCGAGCCTTATTCTCATGGCCTCTCATCACTGGCCAATGAGGAGAGCTTCATCACCGATGTCAAGAAGCAGGTGGAGAAAATCAAGGAGTACTTCAACCAGTCTCCCAAGGTGCTGCGCAATTCCGGCCTCATCTATAGCGATGACATCGGTATGCAGGCAGCCAACATGGGCTTCAAGGGCATGCTCACCGAGGGTGCCAAGCATGTGTTGGGATGGAAATCTCCCCACTACATCTACCACTGTGCCCTCAACCCCAAGCTCAAGTTGCTCTTGCGCGACGTCAACCTTAGCGACGACATCTCTCTGCGTTTCAACAACAGCGACTGGGAGGGCTACCCACTCTTCGCCGACAACTATATCCGCAAGATAGCCGAGTGTCCCGAGGAAGAGCAGTTCTATGGCATCTTCATGAACCTCTCTGCCATCGGCGTGGCCCAGCCTCTGTCGAGCAACATCCTCGAGTTCTTCAAGGCATTGCCCGCCTGCGCCAAGGCACAGGGCATCACCTTCTCCACTCCTTCAGAGGTGTGCGCCAAGATGAAGTCTGTGGGCCAGCTCGATGTTCCTGATACTCTCTCTTGGATGGACGAGGAGCGCGATGTGTCTTGCTGGCTGGGTAACCCCATGCAGCGCGAGGCTTTCAACAAGCTCTACAGCGTAGCCGACCGCGTGCGCATCGCCAACGACCCACGTATCAACCAGGACTGGGACTATCTGCAGGCTACCAATAACTTCTACTTCATCTCCACCAAACCTTCGGGAGTGGCAGTGGATAGAGGTATCTATGCCAGCGCCTTCGATGCGTTCACCAACTATATGAACATCCTTGGTGACTTCATCAACAGAGTAAACAGTCTCTATCCAGAGGAAATCGACAACGACCAGTTGAACAGTCTTCTCACCACTATCCGCAACCAGGGTGAGGAAATTGAGGTTAAGGACAAGGAGATCATTCGTCTGAAGACCAAGATCGAGAAGATGGAGGCTGCAGAACAGAAGGCAAATGCTGATAAGCCAGCAGCTAAAAAGCCTGCCGCAGCAAAGAAACCAGCCGCAGCAAAGAAGCCCGCCGCAAAGAAACCAGCCGCAAAGAAAGCTGAATAAATCTTTGAGGTAATAATAAGAAAAACGGTCTGAGAGTGTTTGGATTACGCTCTTAGACCGTTTCCTTTATGTTCTTAGAGCGTTGAAGAAACGCTCTAAGATTGTTAGTTATCTCACAAGTTTTCTTGTGCGCTTACTGCCGTCAGCAAAGTGCTCTACCATGATAAATACACCGTTCACGGCATCGGCCTCGCTGATAATCTTACCAGACAATGTTGTGTATGTTGTCTTGGTCAATGCAACACTACTATTGATACCCTTTATTCCGCTGGCAGAGTTGTATTTGGGATAATATTCGTCAACGGCATTCTCCGCATCGGCATTACCGCCCTTCATGATATCCTCCACAATACTGTTGAGATATACTTCGAGATTGGTGTAGTATCCCTCGCTGTCGATGGTGTAGGCATTTCCGTCGCTATCGTCAGATGGATTCAGTCCGTTGGCTTTTTCCCATTCATCGGGTATTCCGTCGCCGTCAGTGTCGAAGTCGGCTGGACGTTTTTCCTCGCGCAGAGTGGGGTAGGAGGCTGTTGTTGGGTCCTCTGTGCCCTCTGGGTCGTTGATAACATCAAGGATGCCGGCACGCTTCACAATGGCTCCCATAAAGGTGGTTGTCCCGTTTTCTGCCTCCTCGGCATATCTTATGTCACAGGCGTCGCGGACATAAGAGGCACCGCAGTATTTCAGCACCTTCTCGTATGCCGTCTGTGCATTGTGGGTTGTCACCTCGCCCGCGTCAATTGGTTCGTCGAGCTTAAGGCGGATGCAGTCAACGCTACTTGTGTTCTTCTCGTATGTTTGGTTTTCTCCGTAGTAATGATTCGGATCGGCAATGTATTTTTCACCATTAATGGTGTATAGACCAGAGTCATAAATAACTCCCTGCCAGTCGTAGTTCTCAGGAGAAGAAGCTGCTGTCACGTAATTACCGTTGATATAGTATCGTGAGGCATAGCCAGGGAAGGGATTGTCGCCGCCATTTGAAGCGTCGGACACTGATACCTGCGTGACTCGAGTCTTGTTTTTTGTTCCAGGACCAGCCTTGTAGTAGTTGTTTACCATATTGATATATCCACCTCCAGGACCACCGTAGCATCCGTTGCCATCACCCCAGTTGTACATCACACAGTTGCGGAAATCTACGCGCTCAGCCTGAATAGAGTTTTCATAGAGTGTTTTGTCATATCCGCCCCAATTGTATCGTGCACCATTGAAGCGTGGGACACGGTTTTGCATGTGGGCGAGGAAATTGTGATGGAATGAAGCATTCTTTCCACCCCATATACCTCCATAGCTGTGGGCACCCTTTGAGTGACCAGGATTTGCGAGAGCCTCGGTGACGTTACACCACTGCATAGTGAAGTTGAGGTTGTCGTAGAATGATGCCACCTCGTCGATACTCCAAGAGAATGAGCAGTGGTCGAGGATGATGTTTTTGCGGTTGCGTCCCCATGTGGCATCAGCGCCGTCGTTGACATCCTTAACCTGTGAACGTCGGCAACGGATGAATCGAACGATGACATTATCGCATTTGCCGAAGTAGAGTGTGTAGTAGCGAAGAGTGATACCATCGCCAGGGGCAGTCTGTCCGGCAATAGTAGTGTTGGAGCTGACATTAAGCTGCGACTTCAAGTCGATATAACCACTAACGTCGAAGACGATGGTCTTAGTGCCCGACTGCGACAGAGCCCAGCGCAATGAACCTGTGCCACTGTCGTTAAGATTAGTAACATGAATCACCTTGCCGCCACGTCCTCCCGTGACATAGCGACCATGACCTTCAGCACCGGGGAAAGCCGGAGCGTCCTGTGCCTGAATAGGAGAGAGATTGAATACACCCCAAAAGAGAGTCATGGGGATTGTGAGTCCCCATGAGCGTAATAGTTTGTTTTTCATTTCCATATTTTTTTCCTTTATTTCTTTTCATATTCGAGCGAAGCCCAGATGAACGGACCGACACCCTTAGCATCGTTGTCGCGCACTGGTTCGCTGAGATAGTAGTCGTATGAACCGTCGCGGCGCTTGTTCTCCTTAACATTTGGTGCTGCCTTCTTAACATGCTCGCTCATACCCGGTCCGAGGCCAGCCACTGCACAGCAATTGGTGAGCGATATCGTCTTGTCGGCATTCACGCGGATAAAGTTCTTCAGTATTCCCTGATAAGCCTTCTTTCCTGCCAAGAAATACTTGTCGCCGAGATAGCCTTTGTTGGTGGCCTTCATTAACACGTAGGCAAACATCGATGAGCAAGTTGATTCAAGATAGTTGCCATTGCGTCCTGGTTGATCCATAACCTGATACCAAAGTCCGGTTTTCTTGTCCTGCCACTTGATAACGGCATCGAGGTCCTTGCGGAGGAGTTCGATGACCTCGCCACGGCGCTCATAGTCCTCTGGCATGGCATCGAGCAATTCGATGAGAGCCATTGTGTACCATCCCTGTGCTCTTCCCCAGCAGTGTTGTGAAAGTCCCGTTTCCTTGTCTGCCCAGAACATCTCTCGGGTTTCGTCCCAAGCATGGCGGTTGAGGCCAGTCTTTGGGTCGAGAGTGCGCTCATAAGTCTTACTGATTTGGTCAACGGCATCATCGTAGATTTTCTTAGCCTTCTTTGCGCTCAGCAGATTGCGGGCAGTGAGACAGCGATAGGGAAGTCCCATGAAGATTCCGTCGAGCCACACCTGGTAGGCATAGATGGCCTTGTGCCAATACACTCCCTCCTTGGTGCGTGGTTGCTTGTCGAGCTGCTTCATGAGAGTTTGCATGGCCTGGAGATTCTTAGCCTCGGGGTATTTCTCATACATACGAGCCACAAAATGGCCCGTACGAATTTGATCAAGATTATAATCCTCCAACTTATACGAACGAATCTCACCCTTGTCGTTGATCATCGTGTCGGTATATAGCTGGCAGTATTTGCGTATGTCATCGCCACCATATTTTAGATATGTGTCGAGCATGGCTTCGAGTTCGATACCCATCACATAGCTCCATCGTGGACTCTTGGCGAAGTCGAGCATATATGACTGCGGCACTCGCTTCATCTCCGAATAAGTCAACCACTCACTGTAGTTCTTATAAGGTTTCTTCAGCAAACTGAGCGAACCGTTGATGAATAGGTTTTCGAATTTCACGTCGCGAGTCTTGCCCGTAATCTTATTACCCTTTTCCACTCCCTTGAAGTGGCAGTTCTTCACGTTGATGTCATATACGTTGGTCACACTGTCGAGAGCTACGATAAGCACGCCATACTTACTCTTGTTACAAGTGATGTTCTCGATATTGATGTTACGCACTGTAGGAGCGAATCCACGGCAGCATATTTCCTTGGGTTCGTAGTCGAGGTTGATCTTAAGCACCGATTCTCCACATTGTCCCACCTCGATATTGCGGGCATATATATTCTCGATGATACCTCCACGACAAGTGTTGGTCTTGATACGCACAACACGATCGAGGTCAGGACTGTCCATCTTACAGTTCTCGGCAAATAAATTGCGGCATCCACCGGTAATTTCACTACCGATAACCACACCGCCATGTCCGTTCTGCATCTCACAATTGCGGATGATGATATTCTCGCTTGGCTTATTCCAGAGGCGTCCGTCGTTGTTGCGTCCGCTCTTCACTGCGATACAGTCGTCACCAGTGTTGAAGAAACAGTTTTCGATGAGCACGCCGTCGCATGATTCGGGGTCGCAACCATCTCCGTTAGGACCATCGTTGTTGATATGCACCCCACGCACAGTGACGTTCTTGCAGAGCAGTGGATGAATTACCCAAAACGGCGAGCGGAGCAATGTGACATTCTCGATGAGCACGCCATCGCAATCATAGGTGTTGATGAGCTGTGGGCGAAGTCCGTCCTTAGCCGTGAAGCGGCGCTCCTTCATATCCACGCCATCCTCAGCATACTTCAGCAGACGTGCACGCGCGCCCATATTCTGTCCCACTTCACCAGGTTTCCATCCGTAATGATCCTTACCGCACCATTTCCACCAGGTGCTGTTTTCGCCACCTCCGTCGATAGTTCCCTCACCGGTGATGGCAATGTCGTTCTGCTTGTAGGCATAGATACAAGGCTGCAGGTTGTAGCAGTCAAGACCTTCCCAACGAGTAGGGACGATAGGATAGAGTTCGGGTTGGAATGCAAACTGCAGTACGGCGCCCTTCTCAATATGAAGGTTTACCTTACTCTTGAGTGTGATGGCACCAGTGTTGAATGTACCCTCGGGCACAACTACACGACCGCCACCTGCTTTTGAACAAGCGTCGATAGCTTTGTTGATAGCCTTTTGGTTGGCAGCAGCAGTAGCTTTCACACTTGCACCATACTTAGTGATGTTGAACACTTTGTCGCCAAACTGTGGTTGGCGGATGCTCTGTTCTATCTGCTTGTATTGAGTGTCCCATCCGTCGGCCAGAGCCACGGCGGGTAATAGCAGAAGAGCAAGCAATAACTTGATGTACTTCATACTTTTTTAATTTGTTTTATTAAAGATTTAAGTTTTTGGGGACAAAGATAAGCTTTTTTTTCCATATAACCAAGAAAAGATTGCTTTTTTTCATAAAAAGAACACAGAGACACGGAGGCACAGAGAAAAATAATACGTTTTCTGAAGATACAGAGAAAAAACTCTGTGTCTCTGTGACTCTGTGTTTAATCAAATACCCCCGTGACTCTGTGTTTATTAAGAATCACTATTCTGCGAGTGCTGCGAAGAGGCGGTCGAGTGCCTTGTCAGCATCTCCGTCAGCTTCCTTGAGCAGAGTGACAAACTTAGAGCCGATGATAGCTCCGGCGGCATTGGCCTGGGCACTTTCGAGTGTTTGCTTGTTGCTAATACCGAAACCAATCATTCGTGGGTTGCGTAGGTTCATGGCATTGATGCGACGGAAGTATTCCTGCTTTGCCTCGTCGAAGCTCTTTTGTGCTCCCGTGGTGGCAGCCGACGACACCATATAGATGAATCCGTCGGTGTGCTCGTCGATAAATCGGATGCGTTCCTCGCTCGTCTCGGGAGTGATGAGCATGATGACTCGGATGTCATACTTGTCAGCCACTGGTTTTATCTCGTCGAGATAGTCCTTGAAGGGAAGGTCGGGGATGATGACTCCCGATACCCCCGATGCCACACACTCAGCGAAAAAGGCGTCATATCCGTAGTTCATGATGGGATTGAGGTATCCCATGAGAATCAGCGGAATGCTCACCTCATCCTTGATGGCAGTGAGTTGTGAGAAAAGGTTCTTGAGAGTCTGTCCATTGCGCAGAGCCGTGGTGGCAGCATCCTGGATAACAGGTCCGTCGGCCATTGGGTCGCTGAATGGGATTCCCACTTCAATGAAGTCGATACCTCGACGCTCCATTGCCTTGATAACATCGCCTGTGCAGTCGAGCTTTGGGCAACCCGAACAGAAGTAAAGCGAAAGTAATTTTTTGTCGCCTTTGTTGGCGAATAATTCATTGATTTTATTCATAATTTTCTTTTTTTTTGTAGGTGGGTGTAGGTGATGTAGGGTGAGAGGATACTTCTTTTATGAAGGAGGCCAGGGGGGCTGCAGCTTTTATGCCGGGTGCAGTCTCAAAGCGCGAGTTGAGGTCGATGCCTATCATCTTGGGATGATGAAAGGATGCGAGTCGCTCAGCGTCGTCAGGACCGATGCCTCCACTGAGGAGGAAGGGAAGAGCGCCGTTGTAGCCATCGAGCACCGACCAGTCGAATTGCTTGCCACTGCCTCCTACTGTCTGGCATTTTGTGTCAAACAATAGAATGTCAACAACATCGGCATAACAGTCAGCCTTCTTCACGTTGTTAGCGTCAGATACGCTGATAGCCTTCATCACCTTAGTGTCCCCAGACAGCATCTTGCGCAATGCCATGATGTCGGCAACCGATTCACTGCCGTGGAGCTGAATGATGTTGAGATGGCATCTATTGGCAATGCGTACTATCTCCTCATTAGGCTGATTTACAAACACTCCCACACGGGTGATACCCTCGGGAATGGCGTCGGCAGCCTGGAGGTCGGAGACATAGCGTGATGACTTTGGCCAGAAGATCATCCCCATCCATGTCACTCCCGTCTTTGCCACGTTGCGGATATTGTCGGGCTCGCGCATGCCACATATTTTTATTATCATATTTGCGATATGAAATGAGCCAGCGACTCACCTGGATTATCTTCTTTCATAAAACATTCCCCGATGAGGAATCCCTTGAATCCAGCAGCCTGCAGTTGTCGGATGGTATCGGGATTTGATATACCACTCTCGCTCACCTTCACTGCGTCTTTGGGCAGAAGTGAGGCGAGACGGAAGGAGTTATCCACCGATGTGATGAATGTGCCGAGATTGCGGTTGTTGATGCCGCAGAGGTCGGGTTCGAGATCGGCATATTCCAGTTCCTCCTCACTATGCATTTCAAGCAACACCTCTAGTTGCAAATCGTGGGCAGTGCGCAACAGTGTGCGACACTCCCCCTTCGACAGTTCAGCAGCAATGAGTAGTGCAGCCGATGCTCCGCAGAGTCGAGCCTGGAAGAGTTGGTATTCGTCGATGACGAAGTTCTTGTAGAGCACTGGGATAGTAACCCCCGATTTTCGTGCCTCGACAATAAACTCATCCTTACCGCCAAAGTATTCATAGTCGGTGAGGATACTGATGGCAGAAGCACCATTCTGCTGATAGCTCAGTGGGATGACTCCTGCCTTGCCCTCCTCCTTTATCCAACCCTTGGATGGCGACTTGCGCTTGAATTCCGAGATGATGCCCGTAGAAGACTCCTTGATAGCCTTTTTCATCGACGGAACAAGGCTGCCTTCGGGAGTTGCCATAAGAGCCTCCACGCGTGAGTGAATCTCCCGCTCAGAGAGTTGCTCCTTAAGGCGTTCCACCTCAGCGCGCTTGTGTGCCACAATTTCTTCTAATATATCCATACTTCTTTAATTATGAATTAGGAATTGAGTTCAATAAATTTCTTGAATGTGGCGAGAGCCTTTCCGCTGTCGATTGACTCGCGAGCAATCTCCACGCACTCCTCAATGTCCTTCTTTCCCTTTTCGAGCACCTGGATTCCGAATGCGGCATTGGCGAGCACCACGTTCTTCTGTGCGGGCAGGGCAGTGTTGGCAAGCACATTGTCGAAAATCTCCTTAGCCTCCTTTTCGTCGGCACCGGCACGAAGCTCTTCTGGTTTGGTGATTCCGAATCCGAGGTCGGATGGTTTGAAGATACGCTCGTAGTTGTTGGTTGTCACCTTGAAGTCGCCAGTAAGCGAGATTTCGTCATATCCGTCGATACTGTTTACGATACCGTAGTCAATACCAATCTTTTGATATACATTATTATATAATCTCATCTGGTCGAGATTAGCCACGCCGAGCAACTGGCATTGCGGTTTCGACGGATTGACAATCGGACCCAGCAGGTTGAAGCAAGTGGGGAACTGCAGAGCCTTGCGGATAGGACCTACAAACTTCATTGCCTTTGCAAAGAGTTGGGCATGCAGATAAACGATACCACATTCGTTGATGCAACGGTTGAGTTTGTCGATGTCGTCAGTAAATTTCACACCGTGATTGGCGATGACATTCGATGCTCCGCTGGTACTTGTAGCTGCATAGTTGCCATGCTTGGCCACCTTATATCCGGCACCCGCAATAACGAAGCACGAAGTGGTGGATATATTGAATGTGTTCTTGCGGTCGCCACCAGTGCCCACCACGTCGATATATCTGTCGCAGTCGAGAGGCACAGGTACTCCTGTCTCAAGGATACCATCGCGGAATCCGAGCAATTCGTCAACCGTAATTCCCCTCATCTGCAGGGCAGTCAGCAGTGCGGTGATCTGCTCATTGGGAAATTCACTTTTTGTTATACCAATAAGAATATTCTTGGTCTCTTCCCTTGTCAGTTCCTCATGATTTAACATTCTGTTGAGGATATCTTTCATTGTTTGCATTTCTTTGATATTGAAAAATTGGAAAATGTAAATATTTAAATATCTAACTCTATTAGCGCTCGATAAAGTTTCTTAATATAGTCTTGCCCTCGGGTGTGAGTACGGATTCGGGATGGAACTGTATGCCGTGGATGTCATAATTCTTATGCTTCAGGGCCATAATCTGTCCCTCGTCGCTCACGGCAGTCACCTCAAGGCATGTGGGGAAATTCTCGCGGCTCACCACCCATGAGTGGTATCTTCCCATAGTGATGCGCTTGGGCAGCGAGTCGAAGATATAGTCATTCGAGAACTGCGTACCCTCGGTAGCCACACCATGGAACACGTCTGATAGATTTTCGAGAGTGCCGCCAAACACCTCGCCGATAGCCTGATGACCGAGGCATACACCGAGAATCGATTTGCGACCCTTGTATGTCTTAATTACATCGAGCAATAGTCCTGCTTCAGATGGAATACCAGGTCCAGGACTAAGCACAATCTTGTCGAAGCGCTCCAGTTGGTTGAGCGTAAACTGGTCGTTGCGTATTACCGTCACTTCGGCGCCGATTTCCTTTATCAGATGACTCAGATTATAAGTAAATGAGTCGTAATTGTCAATGATAACTATCTTCATATCTCTACATATCTTCAGCCATTAATATTGCACGGCGCAAAGCACCGAGTTTGTTGTTAACCTCCTGCAGTTCGTATTCCTCGTTGCTCTTTGCCACGATACCGCCTCCCGCCTGAAACCATAGTTCGCCGTTGCGCGACACGAAGGTGCGGATGGTGATAGCCTGGTTGAGCGAACCGTCGAGACCGATGAATCCGATGCAACCGCCATAAGCTCCACGGTTGTGAGGTTCAATCTCGCTGATGAGTTGCATAGCTCTCACCTTGGGTGCTCCCGAGAGAGTGCCTGCAGGGAATGTGTCGATGAAAGCCTTGATGGGGTCGGCTCCCTCGTCGAGCGTACCGCTCACTCGAGATACGAGATGCACCACGTGCGAATAATATTGAAGGTCCTTATAGAAGTCCACCTTCACGTCATGACAGTTGCGGCTGAGGTCATTGCGAGCCAAATCCACGAGCATCACATGTTCTGCATTCTCCTTGGCATCGTTGCGCAGATATTCCGCAGCCTTGCGGTCGGCCTCTGCGTCACCAGTGCGCTTAGTAGTACCCGCAATGGGGTCGATATACGCCTTGCGTCCCTCTATGCGGCAGTGCGTCTCGGGCGATGAACCGAAGATACGGAATCCGCCGAAGTCGAAATAAAACAGATAAGGCGAGGGATTGATAGAGCGCAGAGCACGATAGAGTTTGAAGTCGTCGCCCTCATATTTCTGGATAAACCTGCGTGCAATGACAATCTGGAATACATCGCCTCTCAGACAGTGCTTGATACCCTTGCGTATGTTGGCCTTATGCTCCTCGTCGGTCAGTGGCGATGTAGTGTCGCCAACAGGATGGAAGTCATAGGCATGCACATTCGCCTTGTTCATCTGTCGGAAGATGTCGTCGAGAGCATTCTCATCACCGAGAGTGATGATAGTAAGTTTGTTGTTGAAATGGTCGAAGACGATAAGGTCACGATATAGAATGTACATCATGTCGGCAGCATCGTTCTTCTCCATGGTGGAATCCTTAACAGGAATGTCCTCGAAATATCTCACTGCATTGAAAGCCGTGTATCCATACAGTCCGCAGTAGGAGGCATATTCTCCCTCCACCTTGAATCTCTGTATGAACGAGTTGATAGCCTTGTCCGAACGATATTCGCGATTAACCTCATGTCGAGTCACCTCGCCGTTGGGGAATGTGCATATAGCCTCGCCATGACTGATAGCTACCGACGCTATAGGGTTGATGCCGATGAAGGAGTGACTGTTGTTGGAGTCGTGATAATCAGAACTCTCCATCAGTGCGCTCTGCGGATATATATCCCTCAGTCTCATGTATATGCCCACCGGGGTATATAAGTCAGCCAGCAGTGTTCGGCTCGATGTCTTGTAGTTAAAAGTTTCCATATTCTCCAGCCATTTGTTTGTTTGACAAATAAGTTTCCACATCCTTGTCGCCACGTCCGCTTACGGTGAGCACAACCACATCCTCGGGGTTGAACTTCATCTTGGGCAGCACTCCCAAGGCATGAGCACTCTCGAGTGCGGGTATGATACCCTCAGTACGGGTGAGTTCGTAGGCTGCTTTCACAGCTTCGTCGTCGTTGATGGAATATACTGTGGCACGATGTTGTGATGCGAGATTGGCATGCATAGGACCTATGCCGGGGTAGTCAAGACCAGCCGATATGCTCTCCGCCTCGATAATCTGTCCGTCGGGAGTCTGCATCACTAATGTCCTCGAGCCGTGCAGTATGCCAAGTCGTCCAGCATGTATGGTGGCAGCGGTATGTCCTGTTTCTGCCCCCTGTCCGCCAGCCTCGGCAAGAACAATCTTCACCCTCTCGTCGTCGATATAATGATAAATCGTTCCGGCGGCATTCGAACCTCCGCCCACGCAAGCCATGAGATAGTCGGGATAGTCGCGACCGATTTTCTCCTGCAACTGCTCTTTGATTTCCTTTGAGATAATACTCTGCAGTCGAGCCACAAGGTCGGGGTAGGGATGAGGACCTACAGTAGAACCGATGATATAGAATGTGTCGGAAGGATGGCAGCACCAGTCGCGTATTGCCTCGTTGGTGGCGTCCTTGAGCGTCCAGTTGCCTGTCTTCACCGGTCTAACCTCCGCTCCAAGCATCTTCATTCTTTCAACGTTGGTGTGCTGACGCTCCACGTCGAGAGCACCCTGATACACCACGCAAGGCATGTCCATCAATGCGCATACCGTAGCCGTAGCCACACCATGTTGTCCGGCTCCCGTCTCGGCGATGATACGTTTCTTTCCCATCTTCTTGGCCAGCAGAATCTGACCGATGGTGTTGTTGATCTTGTGGGCACCCGTATGGTTGAGGTCCTCGCGCTTCAGATAGAGCTGGCATCCATAGCGCTCGCTCATCCTTCGTGCGAAATACAGTGGTGACGGACGTCCTACATAGTCGCGCAGCAGCGACATATATTCATCCTGAAACTCTTTCGATTCGAGTATGGGCAGATACTGCTCCCTCAGTTTCTCTACTGTGGCATACAGGATTTCCGGAACATACGAACCTCCGAATTCCCCGTAAAAGCCTTTCTCATCTACTAAAAACGATTTCTTCATATCTTTTTTATATTATATTTTTTTGTTCAGTCATTCTCAATAATCAGTCCTAAAAAAAGAAGCTCACCGCGTGTGCGATGAGCCTCTCATATATCTTGAAATATGGGTATAGCAACAAAGCCCGCGATTATTTGAATCTCGAGTTGCGCCACCACCAAGTATTGTTGTTCATTCTCTTCATTTTTCTGTTTTTTGTAAGTTTACGGCTGCAAAGTTACACATTTTCTTTTAATCTGCAAACTTTTTGGCACTTTTTTTTATGATTTGAAACAAAAAAATAAAAATTTCGCCTTTTTCTTGGTTATATCGGAAATTATGAGTACTTTTGCACATTATTATATTAGTTATGGACGTTGAAAATAATATTTTGCAGTTATATAGGCAATGGGCGGGCAGCGACCCGGTGAGCGTGACAGCACTCCCGGGGGCGGGCAGCAACCGCAAGTACTACCGCTTTGCCGACAAGGACGGAGCTACCGTTGTGGGAGTAGTAGGCACAAGTCGCGACGAGGACCACGCATTCATATATCTGAGTAATCATTTCGACCAGCGCCGCCTTCCGGTGCCCAAGGTGCTTGCGGTGAGCGACGACGAATTATGCTATCTTCAGCAAGACCTCGGCAGTGTGTCGCTTTTCGATGCGCTCAAGGGCGGTCGCGAGGCAGGAGGGCGATATAATGTGAAGGAGAAAGAACTGCTCATCCGCACCATACGCCAGTTGCCCAACGTGCAGATTCGCGGTGCTCGTGGATTGGATTTCACGCAGTGCTATCCCCAGCCCGAATTCAACACCGACAGTGTGCTCTTCGATCTCAACTATTTCAAGTATTGCTTTCTGAAGACCACCGACATTGATTTCAACGAACTCAAACTGGAAGCCAATTTCCGCATGTTTGCCAACGACCTCACCGAGGAGAAGATGGAGTCTTTTCTCTATCGCGACTTCCAAGCCCGCAATATCATGCTCGATGCCAAAGGCAATCCATGGTTTATAGATTTCCAGGGAGGTCGCAAGGGCCCGTATTACTACGACCTCGCCTCATTCCTGTGGCAGGCATCGGCAAAGTATTCGCATAAATTGCGCCGCGAACTCGTATATGAATACTATTATTCACTGAAGAACTACACCGAGGTGCCCTCTGTGCGACATTTCGCCCAGCGACTGAGTCTCTTCGTGCTCTTCCGCACATTGCAAGTGTTGGGCGCATACGGATTCCGCGGATATTTTGAGCATAAGAAACATTTTATCGACTCCATACCACCCGCAATACAGAATCTGCGCGAATTGCTCCACGACAACAAATTTCCATATCCATATATGGTGGAGGTGCTGGAGAAAATCACACAGTTGCCGCAGTTTGCAATGATTGAGCAGGCTGCAGCCAACCGCTCCGACGGATACAAGGTGACCGACAAGAACATCTATCCCGCCCATCCTCAAGATGGTCCTGCCACCTTCTCGAAATACGATGGCAAGGGTCCGCTTGTTGTCACCGTATATAGCTTCTCCTATCGCAAGGGCATACCCGACGATCCCTCGGGCAATGGCGGCGGATATGTCTTCGACTGCCGAAGCACGCACAACCCCGGACGATATGAACCATATAAGAAACTCACTGGTCTTGACGAACCGGTAATCCGATTCCTTGAGGATGACGGTGAGATACTCACTTTCCTCGACTCTGTGTATAAACTGGCCGATGCCCATGTGCGTCGCTATATCCAGCGAGGATTCACTTCGTTGATGTTCTGCTTCGGTTGCACCGGCGGTCAGCATCGCAGTGTTTATTCCGCACAGCATCTAGCCGAGCATATCCATGAGAAATTCGGAGTGGAGGTGAGGATAATCCATCGCGAACAGAATATCCATTTTGAGCTTGAGGCGAAAAATGAAGGTTGAAGGTTGAAGATTGAAGATTGAAAATTGAAAATTGAAGATTGAAGAGTGAAAAATGAAACAGGCAATGATATTTGCGGCGGGACTTGGCACCCGCTTGCGTCCACTGACCGACACGATGCCAAAGGCATTGGTGAGAGTAGGGGGAGAACCTCTTATCCATCGGGTTATTATGAATCTCAAGTCGGCGGGATTTGAGCGCATTGTGGTGAATGTACACCATTTTGCGGAGCAGATAATTGACTATCTCAAGACCAACGACAACTTCGGTCTTGACATCCGCATAAGCGATGAGAGCGACGCGCTGCTCGACACTGGTGGCGGCATACGCAAGGCTGCTCCGCTCTTCGACCCCTCGTCGCCCATCCTCATTCATAATGTTGACATATTACATAATGTGGATCTCTCCACATTCTATGAGTCGGCAATCTCACATGATGCCACACTGATGGTGAGCGAGCGAGAGACATCGCGCTATCTTATCTTTAATGATGAGATGAGGCTCAGGGCGTGGATAAATATTAAGACTGGGGAGGTGAAACCGCAGTCCTTCCAATCCACCGAGGGATTGAGGGCGGCTTTCTCAGGTCTTCATGTATTCTCGCCGCGATTGTTCCCCTTGATGGCAGAGTGGCCAGATAAGTTTGGCATCATCGACTTCTATCTCGATGCTTGCCAAAAGGCTGACATCCGGGGCATTCTCAACACCAACCTACGTCTGCTCGATGTAGGAAAGCTCGATTCGCTCAGTGAGGCTGAAAAAATAATTCATATATAAATATAATAATGTAAAGAACAATGGAACAGAAGATTATTATTCTTGATTTCGGGTCACAGACGACCCAGCTTATCGGCCGTCGTGTCAGAGAGCTCGACACCTTCTGCGAGATTCTTCCCTACAACAAGTTTCCTAAGGACGACCCCTCGGTGATTGGAGTCATCCTGAGCGGTTCACCCTATTCGGTGCACGACCCTGAGGCTTTCAAGGTTGACTTGAGCCAGTTTGTAGGTCGCCTGCCCGTATTGGGCATCTGCTATGGTGCGCAGTTCATCTCGCACACTCTCGGAGGCAAGGTAGAGAAGGCCGACTCTCGCGAGTATGGTCGTGCCCATCTCTCCACAGTAGATACCACAAATCCCCTGTTCAAGGGTTTTGAACAGAACTCCCAGGTGTGGATGAGTCATGGCGACACCATCACTGCCATCCCCGAGGGTTTTGAGTGCATCGCTTCAACCAATGATGTGAAATTCGCTGCCTATGCATCTAAGTCGGAGGCTATATGGGCAGTGCAGTTCCATCCCGAGGTATTCCACACTCTTCAGGGCACACAGTTGCTGAAGAACTTCGTGGTTGATATCTGCGGTTCCACCCAGAGTTGGAGTGCCGCCTCGTTTGTCGATACCACAGTGGCAGAGCTGAAGGCTGAACTTGGCGACGACAAGGTAATCCTCGGTCTCTCCGGCGGAGTGGATTCTTCGGTATGTGCCGTATTGCTCAACCGTGCCATTGGCAAGAACCTCACCTGTATCTTTGTTGACCATGGAATGTTGCGCAAGAATGAGTTCCGCGATGTGATGCACGACTACGAGTGCCTCGGACTTAATGTCATTGGTGTTGATGCCAGTGAGAAGTTCTTCTCCGACCTTGCAGGAGTGACCGACCCCGAGCAGAAGCGCAAGATTATCGGTCGCGACTTTGTTGAGGTGTTCAATGCCGAGGCAAAGAAGATTGTAGGTGCCAAGTGGCTTGCCCAGGGCACTATCTATCCTGACCGTATCGAGAGTCTCAACATCACCGGAAAGGTTATCAAGAGCCACCACAACGTAGGCGGTCTGCCCAAGGAGATGCATCTCCAGTTGTGCGAGCCCCTGAAGTGGTTGTTCAAGGACGAGGTGCGCCGTGTAGGTCGCCAACTTGGTATGCCCGAGCACCTCATCACCCGTCATCCCTTCCCCGGTCCAGGTCTTGCCGTACGTATCCTTGGCGACATCACTCCCGAGAAGGTGCGCATACTTCAGGATGCCGACGACATCTATATCCGCGGATTGCGCGACTACAAGGTGCGCCTCTCTGGCGAAGATGCCCGCAAGGTGTTAGCAGCGGGAGTGCCCGCCGAGATGACTGACGGCGAGATAGAGGTATCGCTCTACGACCAGGTTTGGCAGGCAGGCACAGTGCTTCTGTCCACTGTCCGCAGTGTGGGTGTTATGGGCGACGAGCGCACCTATGAGCATCCAGTTGCTCTTCGTGCCGTCACCTCCACCGACGCCATGACCGCCGACTGGGCTCATCTGCCCTACGACTTTATGGCAAAAGTGTCGAATGAGATTATCAACAAGGTTAAGGGAGTCAATCGCGTATGCTATGACATCTCCTCAAAACCACCTTCCACAATCGAGTGGGAATAAGAAAGAGCGCAGCCCGCAGACATAAAAGTTCTGCGGGCTGTTCTATTATCAAAAAGTTCCATTCAAATATGCCTTTGTCTGAACGTAACTTGGTTCATAGTAGGCACTGCTATTATAGTTGTCTATCGTTTCGCAGATAGGAGAGGCATAGACGCTGATGATAGAATCAGCAAAGTTGCCTCCTGAAGGTGTAATTGAATAAACCAGTCGTGCATATACTTTTCCCATTTGGGTTTCTGATGGAATCTTGTCTGTGAATTGGGGATTTATGGATGTTACATCAAAGTTTCCTGATTCAAGTGCATACTCTTCCTTCCAGTCAGCAACCACCTGCTCTGGGTTAAGACAATGCAATGTTCCTGCGATGGATAGCTGACGCTCTAGAGCCGCCTTACCTAACTTCTTTACAACATAGTTATTACGCTGATGAAGATGGCGTGCTGTGCGTTCTATCATATAGCATACAAAATAGAGATCATTGAAAGTTATCTCTTCGTCTGGGAAATAGATGTTGTTCATAATGCGTAGCTCTTTTTGAACGTTTATCTTACAACGCTGCAAAGGTAGCGAAAAAGTGGCAAACGACCGAATCTTTTTGTAACGGATATGCTATATATAAACATATTTAACATTTTGACAAGTGATTTAGAACTTCAGATACTAAGAGTATTTGTATTATGTATGTTCATCTCTTGACATAAAGAACAGGCTGTAGTGACATTGAATGAACAGAGTGTTGTGACATTGAAAAAACAACGGTAATGGCATTGAGTGAATAGGCTGTAGTGACATTGAGTGAATAGGCTATTTAGTAACTAACTGAACGGCTGTTGAGAAACTGTCAGAACTTAACTTCAGTTATGTTCTCAACAGGCTATCATTGTATCCACACAAAGCTTTGTATGTCCATCCGAAAGCTTCGAACGGAGATACGAAAGCTTCGTATCTCCATCCGAAGCCTTCGAACCAAAACATTAGAGCAATAACAGGCTATACTAACTACTCATGCATACGAAATATAATGAGAGTATGATAATACGTTAAAGATATATAACAAAACACGATATTTCCCAAAAAATCATTTGTTTTCCCTGAAAAAGCAGTAACTTTGCAGCGAAGGTGTTATATATGCCTCAAAATGTTTTATTTGATAATTGTTCATTAGAAATATAATAAGATTATGTATAGTCCAAGGCCAATACCCATATTGACAGGTCAGTCGGCAGAGCGTTTCGAACAGATGCGTATAGAGGCAGAGCAAACTAATGCTCCCCGTTATAATTTAAAAACTGCAAAGTCGATGTTTACTGCAATAATGGAACGTTCTAAAAGGCAGACGAAATGATAATCTCACACTACGTTAATCGAATGGTAGTCTTCCCCCAGCCACGGCCTCGCATGCAAATATGTCCTGCATAGGCTCTGAGCCGAGTGTGCGCAGGTCGGCGATGTGATTTCTCAGGTCGGCTTTAATCCTCAGGTTCTCTATCTCCTCGCGCCTTGCCCTCGCCATACGGCAGAACTCCTCCTCGCGCTCGATGCCGCAGAATCGTCGTCCGCACAGATTGGCGGCAATACCCGTCGTTCCGCTGCCCGAGAAGGGGTCCATCACCCAGTCGCCCTCGTCAGTACATGCCAGTATGATACGCGTCAGCAAGGCGAGCGGCTTCTGCGTTGGATGCTTGCCGCACGACTTCTCCCATCTGCCGATGGCAGGCAGTCGCCACACGTCGGTCATCTGCTTCCCGTCGTTCAGCCGTTTCATCACGTCGTAGTTAAACTTATGCGCCACCTTCTTTGATTTCCTCGCCCATATCACAAACTCCGTTGAATAGGTGAAGAACCGGCACGAGATGTTCACAGGCGGATTGGTCTTTTGCCAAGTGATGACATTAAGAATCCTGTAGCCGAGTTGCGTCAGGCAGTCGGCCACTGAGAAGATATTATGATATGTGCCTGAAATCCATATCGAGCCGTTCTCCTTCAGCTTATCCCTGCACATCCCGAGCCACTGCATATTCCACTCTCTCATTTCCTCGGGAGTCTTTCCCTTGTCCCATTCTCCCTTATCCACGCACACCACCTTTCCGCTCTGCAAGGATATTCCGCCGTTGGAAAGGAAATAAGGAGGGTCGGCAAATATCATGTCGAACTTAAAATCAAAGTCGGGCATAACAGAGAACGAGTCACCCTTGATGAGGGTGAAATCCTTTCTCTGTGACACATAAAATGCCTTATCCTTGTGTATGTCCAACTGATATTCCATTGCGGCTGCAAAGGTAGTGGAATATCTTGAAAAAATACACAAAAGATCATAGTTTGACTTTTGTGATCAAAAAAGATCAATTAGATAATTAGTTGATTATCAATAACTTTATTGTCAATATAAGACAAATATGCAATACCTGCATTGTTAATTATTGATCACAAAATAACAATCAATGAATTACAAGCGCCTATAGTTACCTCTTCCTAAAAATTCCACAAGACCCTTGTCTCTCAGAAATTGCAACTGTTGCCTTATCTTGTCTTTAACGTGAGCATTGTCACGATGCTTTTCCTGAAGTTCGTCGCAGAAATCATACATCTCCTTAAGTGTGAACACGTCATCTTTCACTCTTTCCACGCACGACAGCACATCCAGCATCCAACCTCTTGAAGTAAGGCTGTTCGTTGCCAGCGACCTTATTCTAGCATAGTCGTCAATCACCTTGTTACGGTCTATTTCCACCCCGTCTTTTACAATATATATCTTTCCGCTTTGTGGAATGTCGGCAATATTGATATTGCATCCCACCCATCCTGCTCTGCGCGCATCATCTGCTAATGGTTTGCGCTTAATGATAATCTCGGGAGTGAAAAAATGGTTTGGGATAAGTATGAAGTTTCTCACATATTCGTCCGTGTGAGTCATGAATAGGAAGTTTGGATTATGCAAGTCGTTGAGTCTCTCCATCATAGTGTTGTATGCCCCATCATTAATCACTTTACCAAGAGCCACCTGATTCTTGCTTTTCAGTTCAAAATCGTTATGGCAATCCTCACAACAAAAGTCAGCCACCGGTTTGTTGGCCGTATAGTGATGTAGATGTGGGCGTCCGCAGATGGGGCAGAACATATTCTGTTCTACCCACTTTTCTGTGACCACTCTCATCTTTTGCGTATTACTCTTGTAGCCCTCGCATAAGCTATAATCCAAATTCAGCTGCATATCAATTATTGTTTATAATACTGCAAAGGTATAAATATATTTCGACATAGCAAAATGTTTCGTGATTTTTTTGTTTATTTTATTTTATCATATATAGTTGAATTAGGATGATCACGAATAAACGACATCAATGCAGACCTAAATTCTTTGGGATATTGTCTTCTAATCTTATTATATACATCTCTCAATGGTGTATTCTGTCCAACAAGTTTGAGAAACGTAGAGTGCATGTTAGTATCAAAATAATCTTCAAATAAATATTGGGAGTATGGTTTTTTATCTATTACTATAGACTTATCAGCATTATCATTATATATTTCAAATGGAGTTAAGGAATGTATATCTTTGAAGATACTAATATCCCATAAATCGCATTTATAAGTCAAAATTGAAAGAGCGTTTTCAAAGAAGTCATGACATGGTGGATTTTGAAATAGTTGACAGAGTTCTGTTAAAGCTTGTATGTCACCAAATCTTTTACTAATACCATCAAAGGAAAAAAGAAGGAAGTTTCCCTCTCTCTTTAGATGGTCTTGGACTGTATCAATACATTTGCATCTATTCCATTTGTTTATTGATGAAGTGACAATCAAGAAACATAATCCGTCACTGGTATCTCGAATAATCACATCGCCATTACGAATATTTTTTTGGTGATTGGAATCCGTTATGTCAAAAGGACCAACAATTTTTGAATACTGATTTACAAAATATATATGCATAATATGGCTAAATATAATTCAAAAGACGTTCTTCGCTTGCTCCGAGAAAATACTCTTCTATAAAATCCCATCGCTGCTCATCTGTCATTGGTGTTGTGAAGAAATAAGTAAATATTCTTTCAGAGTAACGATATTTCTCATATATGCTATTTAAAATATCATTTTCATAACTCCTATTACGGATAAGCATATTAAGGTAGTATGGATTATTGATACGAACAAAGATTGCAGGTTGGTCACCTCCTTGGCGTTGGTAATCAGCAACTCCTAAACTATTTAGAAACTCGCTTAGCTTGACAATATTGTCATTAGTGTCACAATAACAACATATTTCAGTACTATTTATTATAGCATCGTATGCTGTCAAATATAAGTTGGCAACATTCTCATATCCACTTTGCATCAACTGAAAAGATTCACGGGGTGTTTGTTGTCCCTCTCTTGAAATAAAGATACTACAATAAGCTGCGACGTCTCCGCCAAGCGCATTAGGTGTGGTATAGAGCATGCGAAATGTTTCTAAGAATTGTTCTCTTTTGAGACTGTCATAGCTCTGAGGTAACGAAGACTTTATTGTATTGAAATCTATACGATGATGTTGGCTACTCATTTCGTTTAGAAAATGATGAGCATAATGGAAGAATTCAATTATTGAGTTCTTTACTTTAACTACATCATCATGTAGGCACAATGTGACTTTGTTTCTGAGCTGGACATGATATCCTTGAAATATTTGACCTTCTGCAAGTTTAAACTTGAACTTGGGAAAACTATATTTTGTATATTTTTCATTCCATATTTTGTCTGCATCAAGAATAAAGATAGTATCCGTAATGTGTCTTAAATAATTCTTGTTATGTCGATAGAAACTTTTCGATTCACTTAACGGCACTTCTACATAGCATTTGCTAAATAAACTTTTTGGGCGCACGATTAGTGCATGGAAACGCAGTTTGTTCAATAAGTCATTGCTAATAAGTAATAGGCAACTCTTTAAGTTTTGGTCAACATTTTCAGGGGTTGAAAGGGGAAATATGTAATTAAAGTCTGATGATGAAATGAGCATATTTCTTTTCTCTCCATTAATCCTATAGATAGCCATTAATTTCTTTAATACTTGCATTAACTGATAGGGTTTAATGGCAGATAAACCATGTAACTTTCTAATATACCTAAAGTCTTTTGTTGAAAAATCAATTTTTGCAATACCTTTTATTTGCGGATCTCTTGCTAAACGTCCTATTTCTTGCACATAATCAGATAAGCATCCTGTAGGTGCATGATGATATACTTCACGTATATCTGATACGTCAATACCCATTCCAAAAGCTTTAGTTGCGCACATTATAGGTTTTGTTCCATTACGAAAGGCAACAGCATTAATTATCTTTTCTTCTGGGAATAACTCAGCATGATAACGAGCTATCTTCGAAGAAATGTCTTTTACTTCGTCACCTAATACAATAGAGTCAACTGTTCTCTTAAAAGGGAAATATACAATTGTCTTCAGATTATCCATCAAGGCTTCTCGAATTCTTTGTATTGTAAGTGCACGTCTCTTTTCTTCGTAATTGTTGGATATATTAGACATATTGATTGCAAATGAGATGTTATCTCTTCGTACTACGCCAATATACTTTATGCATGGATCCATATTAAGGGAGCGGATAGTATCAAAAACCATATCGTTTTTTCCTGTTGGGTCCCAAACAGCTGTAGCTGTTAATGCAAAAATTGGGAATGGGTATTTCAATATACGCCTTGCTTTGCGTAAATAATCACCCAAGAACCAATAATCAACTCGGAAATCACGTCCCCATGTCGTTACGGTATGTGCTTCATCTACAACTAACAAGCCAAGTTTTCTGTCTCCAATAAATGTCGTTATAGAATAAGATAACAATAGTTCCGGAGATAGGTAAAGAAGATTGATAGTTTTGTCACGTACTCCTCTTAATATGGAATCTTTATCTGCAGCAGTCTTATTACTGTTTAGAGTTGCAACACCATTGTAATTTAATCCGTCCACTTGGTCATTCATGAGGGCAACAAGTGGTGAAACGACGATTGTTAGCAAACCAAATTGTTCTGCAAGATATATGGCAGATAGTTGAAACAATAAAGATTTTCCAGCTCCAGTCGGAGATGTTAGAAGTATATTGTTTACTTTATCAATTTCGCCGTTGTATGCGTGTTCTGCTTGTTGAATAACAGTTTCGATAATTGTACCTTGTGAAATGGTACTGACATCATGGTTAACATTTAGATCTTTATAGATTTTTAGATCACGAAATGAATTGTATCCCCATGTCTTATAAAGTAATTCATATAGTTCTTGCCTAGGTGAAACATTTAGATCCCGTGAAATCATATAAAGTTTGACTGGACATCCGAACATCTTACATGCTTGAGCGAACGCAAGAATTCTTTCTTCATTGACTTCTTCTGTTTCAACAGCAAATACATTTTCACTTATGGACATATTCTCATACAAGTCCTCAAATATCGCATTCAAAGAATTATCTTTTGTGGATAAAATTCTTATATTACTTGCATCTTGTGTTATTTCCTGTACACATAAAGGTTGAGGCTCTGCTAAGTTCTTGACAGTGAGACAAGTATTATTCATTGAATAATTGTCAATATACTGTATTCGTTGCATGCCATTTTCACTAATGCAATAAGAGTAAAATGCGCTATACAAAGCATTATCGCCTTCTGTGTCCATAAAAGCTTCACTATCAAAATCCGGGATATCTGAGGTTGTTGGATTAGGATAGAGTTCAAAAAAGTTATTATCTATGACGCATATTCTTTTGTTTAAAATATTTAGGTTGGCTATTTGAGTGCACATCATTATTAGTGACTCGCACGTGCAAATAGCCTTTTGATGGCTATTACAATTGAGAATTGATAGCATAAGACTGTTCGCATTTATTCTGTCTAATACAATTTCTCCATTCTCAAATATGTAATTATCCAACAATAAAAGATGTTCTCCCAACTCAGTGATAAGTTTGGGAGAGAAACCTTTTAAGACAATTATATCATAGTCTTGGCACGAGTCCTCAATAATCTGTTTGATAAATAATGATGTCATAATAAATCGTTGTCAAGTAAATGTATATCGATGTCAAGTGATTGTGATTTTATAAATTCATAAGCCTTTGATGTCTTTCCATAAGAAAGGACAGAAGTACTCAATGTTCTTGCCTGTTCATCTAAAAGCTCATATAATTTATCACAAAGTTTATTCAAATAAATCTTTGTGTGATCAGATATACTCTGATTCTCCCAAACCTTTAACAAGTCAAATTTGTTCATTGTTTGGTATTCTAACATTGCCATAGCATAAGCAATAATAGTGGCTTTTCCATTTGCGTAATTTTTATTCTCAGGTCGTGACATTAAGAATTTATATATGATAAGAAGAGCCACAGTTTGCTTGTAATAATTCTCGTCAGGAACGACACTCCTTTCTATAATACCCTTCATGAATGCACCATAGGTAGTACTCGCTCCTTTTACCGCATCAAAAGGTCTTTGGTCCCAATTTGACCATATTTTGGCTACATCTTCTTTTGAGAATTTTTTGTTTTTAGGAAATCTAGAATTAAAATAATCTTTATCCGCTTTTATAATAAGATGTTTTTTCTGCTCGTCATATTGTCCACGGAGTCTTTCATAAAACCAATAAATAAGATCCTTATTAGGATTAGGAGCAATAATATTTCTGGATAATATCTCCATTTTAGTGTTAAATTCATTACCCACCGAGAAATCAGAATACTTTACTCTATTTTGAAAATTGGAAGAAAGGGCTATGTTTCCTGATATTTTCTCTATTTCTTCACTTATAATAAGTTTGACCTGTACGAAAACTCCCAATAAGCTAACTTTTTTATCCGTCTCATTTGTTCCTTTACTCAGATTTTTTGCGTTGTATAATACAGCGGTTGTTTGTCCTCCATTGATGATACGAAAGTCTGATATCTTTTTCAGAATACCCATTGAAATGTATTGTGATGAGTTTGGACTTTCAGGATCTGTTATATCAGTCTTATCTGTTATAAAATTTGAATCGATACCTGTTGCTAAAGCTGTGATGCCATTATTATATGCAAGAAACATTTCATTCTCTTTACGAAGAGTATTGAGCATAGCAACATTTGGCTGTTTCTCTTTTGCGCCTTTTAATCCGAGAAAGTATCTTACATTATTATATAAAAGTTTTGTATTATAACGTTCATAGAGTTGATACAAAAGTTTTGCAGGAAACATAGCCTGAATACACTTATATCCATAAAGAGAGGATTCCATCTGGATAAATGGAATTTTATATCGTTTATATTCTTCTGCTTCGAAATCAATATCAATAGCTACATGGTCACTCATAGAATGAGTGTTGCCATATATTTTTTTTAAATCCCATATATCACAGAAAACAGGTTTTGATGCGATTCTCAACTTTTTAATTTCCGGGTTATTGATTATATAGTTTGATAGAACGACTAAATTTACAGACGTATAATTATTAATGTTATCACTAATAAACTTCCCCGCTCTATATTCCGCAGATGAAGAATCGACATCATGATGAATACCATGAATAGCTTTATCATAGAATCCTTGAAGACGATTTAATGATTTTTGCAACTCTGTATTATTTTTAACCAAAATGTCACTGCCAGAATGGAAATCTGTATAAAAGAGATATAAAACTTCTCCATTTGTACTTTCTGAATACGCATGAATTTCCCCAATTATATCGCCATTTTTCTTTGTTACTATGCAATGTTCCTTGACGATCTCTTTACAATCAAGTAAATCCTCGATTTTATCAAGCACAGTTGCTGTAAAAGCCATTACTGGTGTTTGGTATTCATCCATCACCATCATAGTATCCTCTATAAGAGTACCGACGTAACTATTTAATTGTTCATTCATAATGTATATGTATATTTATTTATTCTTTATTTGTTTTCTTGCTTTCAAACAATTCTTCTATTGTTTTTGTTCCATCCCAAAACTTTAAGTAATTGGGTTGGATACTACGTTCTCCTTTATCAAATCTAACTCTTATACTTGTATCGGAAACGATTTCTATTATCTCTCCAATTCCAAAGTATTTATGAGCCACCTTGTCACCAATTTGGTATGAGGGTTGGTTAATCTCGATTTCTAATTCATCAATTAACTCCTGAGTACCAATATACAATTTGCTTAATTGCCTCTTCGTAAGGTCACCTTCTATTTCGACAAGGCCATCTTTGATTTCACGCAGGAAACGCGAAGGATACTTATCTGAACGTGTTGCAAAATTATATCCCTCAGATTCTGTTAGGAAAAGTCCCTTTTCAGCCCTTGTTACCGCTACATACATTAAACGTCGTTCTTCCTCTTCTCCACGTTTCCTTCTTTCACGGATTGTGCGATGGCTTGGGAAAATGCCTTCACTTAAACCGCAAACAAACACGAATGGAAATTCCAAACCTTTTGACTGATGTATAGTCATTAACTTAACAGTATCGCCGTCGTTTTTGTAGTCGGCATTAGTATATAAGGCAATGTCTTGAAGATATGTGTTAAGATTAATATCCTCTTCTTCTGCATTCATTCGTTCATATTCAATGATTGAATGTTTTAATTCGGAAATATTCTCAAGTCTTTCATCATCACCTTCTGTGCGATACATCTCTTCCAGCCCTGTTTCTTTAAAGACTTGGTCGAATAAATCTGATACCCGAGTGAACTTGCTTTTCTCTGTAAATCCATCAATAATACGAATAAAATTGATAATGGATGGTTTGTCGAAAAAACTCTTGTATTTACATAAGGTATCGTAAAGAGTAGCATTCTCAGCTTCGGCCATTTCCTGTAGTTTGGCCAGAGAAACTTTTCCAAATTTTCTTGAAGGAGTATTAATAATTCTCTGAAAGGCAATGTCGTCTCTTTTATTTGCTATAAGTCTGAAATACGCAAGAATATCTTTTATTTCCCTGCGCTCAAAAAAGCGAATGCCTCCCCAAATAACATACTTGATCTGCTTATGCATCAAGGCCTGCTCAATATTTCTGGAAATATAAGAGGCACGATATAGAATAGCAAAACTGTTATAATCAAAACCATTCTTGGCAATAATTTCTATTTGTTTTGCTACCCATTCTGCTTCTTCAATTTCAGACTTGCCATGGTAATGTAATACAATTTTTTCTTTTGGTGATTTGGTGAATAAATCTTTTGGTATTCGATTCTGATTATGTTCAATTATTGAATTTGCTACATCAAGGATATTCGGAGTGGAACGATAATTTTGATTTAGGATAATATCACCATCTGTTTTGAAACGTATAAAGGAATCAGGTATTGCACCCCTCCATTCATATATACATTGGTCGGGATCACCAACAATAAACAGATTGCCATAATAACCTTCAAGATAATTTATGATTTTCCAATCACTAGTGCTACAATCCTGCACCTCATCAACCATGATATAGTTCATCTTCTGCTGCCATGAAGAAAGTGCATCTTCATTATGGCTCATTATGTAGATAGTGAAGTAAATGATATCGTTAAAATCCAACATGTAGTTCTTTTGCTGAAGTTGGATATATCTTATCCTTATATCTTCTTTACTGGTTGATATATCTGAATTTGGCAATATAATATTGTCAATATAATAGTCTGTATCAAAACTCTTAAAATCCCGAATGCTATCGAGGAATTTTTTCACATTTGTTTTATCTATTCCAATATTGAATTCTTCCATGACTTGCTTGGCAAGCATTTTTGAATCTTCCTCATCTGATATTATGAAATTTTTTGGATATCCTATGCGAAATATTTCTTCTCTGAGAAACTTGACACAGAATCCGTGAATTGTGCAGACAAAGTCATTAACATTTCCCCGATGAACAAGCTTGGAAATACGTCGTTTCATTTCCTGAGCAGCCTTATTGGTAAATGTCATACACAGAATATTTCCTGGGTCAATACCCAACTCATTAACCAAAAAAGCATATCGATGTGCCAGGACTCTCGTTTTACCAGAACCTGCACCTGCCACAACACGAACGTGACCTTCTGTTGTTTCGACAGCTTCAGACTGCCTATCATTCAAATTTCCTAGTATGTCATTTTTATCGAGCATAGGCCTTTATGTTATAATTGTTGGCAAAAGTACGAAGAATTATTGTAAAAACCAAACTATTAAGATATTTTTTCATTATCGCACCTCAATTATTTCATAAATATGCCTTGTTTTTAATTCAGAGGGTAAAAAAGAATACGTTTATTCTATTGTTTGACATTTTTACACTGAAACTTAGCTTCCTTGGTAATGCGTTGCCCGCATAGGTTCGAAGGCAGAGGTGCATAAGGATTGTGATGACAAAGACCCTCGCTTGGTCTTTGACTTGGAGTTCCTTCAGAGTTTGCCTGAATATGTGCCAGTCAGGCTTAATATGTTCAACACATATTGCGACACGACATTGGGAAGAATCATTGATAACATTAAATAAGGTGTCATACATTTTTGTTTGACACCTTTGACACTGACACCATTGACACCCCAAAGTGGGGAGACTATAAATCTCTCACTTCTTCCATTGTCAATCCTGTGATATCAGATATCATTTCCAATGTGAAACCGTATGATTTCATCTTACGGGCATTTGCTACGATACCTTCCTTTCGTCCTTCCATGCGCACGCCTTCAAACACACTGATGGTGTCGCGGTATTTCTTGAGAGCTTCGTCGTATTGCAGGCGCTCGGCACGGGTCATTCCGCCAACATCGGCTATGCTCTCGAGCTTCTGGAAGACGGCACTCTGAGCCGCCCAGGGTAATCTGTTAAGTGTTTCCATATTCTTCAATAAATAAATCCAACGTTCTACTTGATTCTCACATTCATTGGCCTCCTTCGTGAACAACGGGAGCTGTAGGAATATCATCCGCAACTTGTCGGAGAACTGCTCCTTGGTGCCTTTTTCTGCCAGAACGACATCCGTGCGGAACTGCTTCTTGAAGTCTATAGGGCTGAAATTGAGGAATGCCACAAGATAGACCGAGTCTATTGCATAGTTCCATGCCGACCCTCGCTCGCCCTGGCGGGCTATCGACTCCGAGACATAATATATGCTCCTGTTCTTGAAGAATGGCTGTGATTTGTTTTGCATCTCTACTATTATCTTCTCGCCCTCGTCGGTCTCGCAATAAATGTCGTATATCAGCGACCTGTCTTCTTCAAACAAGGCAGGTTGTTCCTTGTCGAGGAATGTAAGGTTGACGATGTGCTTCTCCCCCTCAAAAAGGCTATTGAGGAAGTCGAGCAGCAGCGGTTTCGACAGCTCTTGTCCGAAGATTCTCTTGAAACCGACATCGGTGAAAGGATTAATGTATTTTGCCATATCACAATATTTTTCTGCAAAGATAGATAAAAAAATCCATATTGCAAACTTTTTCTCTTTTTTTTTGATAATAATGCCTATTTATTCGATACCTATTACATTATAATATACTTTTTTGCATACGGGAGCGATAAACTTCATTCAATACATATTGCGACACGACATTGGGAAGAATCACTGACACCTTTGACACCGGCCTTTTCCCATACACCAATAATAAAAACAAGAAAAACCTTAAATAGTTTGGTGGTTTGAGATAAAATATGTAATTTTGCCTCCGAAATAATAAATATAAATGTATGAATACGACATTGATTATTGAAAACATATATTTATGATTATGGAAAAAGAACTTAATCAATTGGAAAAAGAGTTCAAACAGTGCCAGATGGGCATAGTTGAAGAAAGAGCGCGTTTCGTGTCGTTCTGCATTGAGCAATATGCCAGAGCTAAGAATATGTCAACAGAAGATGTGGTGAGTCTATTTGAGAAATATGGCATTACGGAACACTTCTGTGAGTTTTTCGAAGTGCTCCATACTTACGGACATAATTGGTTGATAGAGGAAATAGACGAAATGATTAACAATAGAAAGCACAGGCAAAGAAACTAGCGGAGCGAAGGATATATCTTTTTCACACAGAGAGGGCTTTGAATGCCATTAAATATATTGAATCAATAGAAGTAAAATTATGAGTGCAACAATAACACAAGACAACTTGTATTTATTGCTTCCCGTCAAGATTGGGTGGCTTGCAAAATGGGTGGTTGAAGATAAAGGCATCAGTATCACTGAAGCCATTAACCGTATATATCATTCAAAATTATACAAGAAACTATCTTCAGAGAGTACTAAATACTGGCATTTAGGCCCGGTAGATTTGTATGAAGAATTGAAACAGGAATTGTAATTGATTTGCAGGTTCACTTCAGTACCTATCCCTATGATTCAATGTCGCTATGATTCAATAGCATTTATTTCCATTGTAGGAATATTCGAACAATGCTAATTCAATAATAAAAAAGCGGAGTTACAGCAAAGTTATAGCGAAGGAAGATCGGAGTCACTTCTTGCCTGCTCATTATTCACAAATGGGAAAAATAGAACATTCTGTATGCTGAATGATGACAGATTTGTGAATTATTCTTCAACCTTCACCAATCGCCTTGAATTCCCAGTGTTTATAAGGGTTTCGCAAGGTGAAGGTTGCTCGCGAAACCTTCACCCAACCTTCACCTCCATCTCTTTTTATCCGAGACAATATTGTTAAGACAATAGGAAGATAAGTGGAATCAATGGTGAAGGTTAGGTGAAGGTATTTTCAACAACCTTCACCCTCTGAAACCCCGATAAACAAAGGGCTTTTGCCCTTAAAGGTGAAGGATGAAGGTTTTTTGACAAAATGGTGTTTTTTTGTTAAAGTGAAGCCACTGTGTTCCTCCAGTGTAAGTCCAGTGTTCCTCCAGTGTAAGTCCAGTGAATTATTATACAATGATTGGGCTCACAGTGGATTAGCATTAGAGTGGCTTTGGCCCCTATATTGAATATCTCTCAATCCTGCAAGTGTGCTGCTTGGAATCCCGGTCGTAGTTGATGCCCACGAGGAGGATGTCGCCGGTGTATTCGGCAATCTTTGCGGGATATTGCTTGCGCTTTATCTGGTCGATGGCAGTGTCGGACGTGTTGTTGAATTTGAGTTCGATGACGAGGGCGGGCTTGCTGACGTTGCGACGCGGAATCATCACAAGGTCGGCATATCCCTTGCCGGTGGCATACTCGCGGTGGATGACGTATTCATTCCTTGCCCATATATATGCCACGGTGAGCACACATGCCAAGGAGTTCTCGTCGTTGTAGGCGAGGATGCTTGTGTTTTCGTCGTGGGCCAGGTCGATGGCTTGAGCCACTGCGTTCTCATTGCCCGCGATGGTGGCGTCGAGAAGGTTGCGCGAAGCGGTTATTGCATCTGCAAGTCTTTTCCAGGAGGTGTCTTCCACTGCATTCAAGAGCTCGTCGGTTACCTCCTTGTTGGGCACGTAGCACTGCTGTTTTTCATCGTCGTATGCCAAGTAACCAAGGTGTATGAGCACTGTGAGAACATCGTTCTTACTCCTGACAATGTTCATGTCGTTCTGAAATTTTGAGGTGTTGACATACACGCGTTCTCCCGCCAGCATGCGGATGATGTCATCCTTCAGCCCGTCGAAGTTCATCTGTATATATGTGATGACCGAGTCGTAGGCTCCCGTTGTAGTCCAGTAGCTTCGGCATGAGCCGCGTTGTAGGGCTTTCATCACAGAATAAGGGTTGTAGATGGATTTCTCCCTGCCGATGTTATATCCGTCGTACCACATCTTAAGGTTGTCCATAGATGCGTTGTATCTCTCTGCCAGCATCTTCACCTCGTCTTCAGTAAATCCATAGCAAGCGGCAAGGAAAGCTGGGTCGATCATGGAATATTCGCAGAAATTGTTCAGCGCCGACTCGGTGTTGTATTTCTTTATGGGCAGGATGCCAGTGAGATATGCCCCGGCGAATACTCTGTCGGAATCCTGGGTCTTAAACAGACGGCGGAGCAGCATGTCATATTCATCAAGTATGGTGGGTGTGACAGTATCAGGGTATCCCTTCATCTTCTGTCGCTCGGGGAACTCGCGGCATATGGCGTCCCACTCATCGATGATAAAGAAGAATTTTTCTCCTGTGGATTGGGTGATTGAGGAAAGAACATCCATAAGGTCGGAGTTGTCATCATACGTCACATCGGGAAATGCCTTTTTCAAATCCGAAATTAATTTCTCCTGAATAACTCTCACGATGTTTTTCCTGACTTCCGGCCGTGCGGTGAATGATGTCACGTCGAGATAGAGCACGTTGTATTTGTTGAGATATGTCTCGAATGTCTTGTCCTGCTCGGCCTTTAATCCGCGAAACAGTTCGCGCGAGTCGCACGACTTGTCATAATAGGCACACAGCATCTTTGCCGCCATCGACTTGCCAAATCGGCGGCAGCGGGTGACGCAACTGTAACGGCTCTCGGAATTGAGTCTCGCGTTAATCAGCGGTATCAGCGATGTCTTGTCAACATATTCGTGAGACACGATGTCTCTGAACTCAATATTACCTCTATTAATATATGTACCCATGGCTTGTTTGACTGTTGCAGGAGTGATATGCCCACAATTCGGGGGCAAAGATAATACAAAAAATCGGTTTGGCAAAGGAAAAGAGAATAAATTATCTTTTCTTAGCGTAAGATAAACATTTCTCTCCTGTTGTTTTATTGGAACACAGAGACACAGATGCACAGAGAATAATAATAAGTAGGTTCATGATTCTATAGTTTCCTGACCTTAATGCCCGACAGGAAGGTTTTGCCTGTTTTTGGCAGCAGTTTGATGTCTATGCAGTTGCTGTGATTCTCTACGATATAGCGAACCTTGTTGGCTTGCATGTTTCGCCCCTCGGATGCAGGAGAGAATGACGACTCTACAGTATTACCACAAATAGTGACGGCAAAGGTGTTGCCTTGTTCTTGCGTCATTCCGTCTGCTCGTTCAAGCAGGTTGGCCATCTGTTGAGCCTTGCCGCTAAAGTCGGTTGTCAGAAGTTCCACTTCGTATGTGCCAGCAGGGGCGTCAATGCGATATTCTGTCAAATCTTCAAGCCATGTCTGGTATATTGGACCGTCAACAGTATTGAACACCTCCGAGGTTGTCGAACGCTGTTTGCCGTCAATACATCCCCATTTCCCAGCTTCGTATTGTTGGTCGGGAAGCCAAGTCAAGTTACTCACCGAGGAAGTGAAATAGCAGTTGCTGCCCACGTTTATTGCCAATTCACCGCTATTGTAGGTTTTGGGAATATACCGGTTGTCTATGGTCGTGACATTAGTGGTTTCGCCATTATGTCCATGTCCCGTAGCTGTCAGTGTGGAACGGCCTTCATCCAAAGGTATGGAGAATGTGGCAAAACAGTTCTCAACATTCTTTTTCCCGCATGAGCGACCATTGACAAACAATTCCACCTCATCGCAGTTTGAATACACCTTTATGTTATGTGGCTTGTCTTTTTCTCCTTGGCGTTGCGCCCAGTCTCTCGTGGCTATGTGAACCACGGGTATGTCTTTTCTCCACATTGCCTTGAAATAGTATGCCACATCCTTAGGCGAACGGTCGTTGTAGAACAGACCCTTGTTGTTGACCCTTGGCATCGACTCCTGCCGCTCAGCCACATTGAAGTCGATAAAGTTCCAGTATGAACAGCCGCTAATCCATTCCTTCTCTTCGATAAATGGCAGGTAGTGTTCAATATAACTTTGCTGATACTCAATACTGAAGTCGAAGGCCTTTGGTGCATCAGAGTGTAAGCGGCGGTCGCTTCCTGCTCCCCATTCGCTTATGATCATAGGTCTCGAAGGATAGCGTTGGTGCTGGTCAATGCACCATTTGTCGAAGTCCTCTAACTTGTCCACATACCAGCCTTGATAGAGATTCCATCCGGTGACATCGATGAGGTTGAGACCAATCTCATTGTAGGTATTTGTCATGTTGTATGCCATGACACTAACCCTATAAGGATCTTCCTCCTTAAGTCTCTTTTCCAGTCTTTGGGCAAGTCTTACGGTGCGTTCCTTGCACGATGGCCATTCGGGGGTTCCTGGTCGTGGAGCTGTTAGAAGTATCTCATTCATATATCCCCACGCAATAACAGATGTATGGTTGTAGTGCTGACGAATCATCTCCACGAGGTTCTCCTCGCAGTTGTTGTCATATTGCGGGTTGTCGGGCACCATGTCAATTACGGGTATTTCTTCCCATGCCAACAGTCCCAGCTCGTCGCAGGCATCCAGTAGGGCATCGTCCTGTGGGTAATGTGCTATGCGAATGAAGTTGCATCCGAAGTCTTTCATCAGTTGAATGTCGCGTCGGTGAGCATCGTCATCGAGGGCCACTCCCACTGGCCATTGGTCTTGATGGCGGTTGGTTCCGCGGAGTTTATATGGTTTGCCGTTGAGCATGAATCCTTTCTGTGCATCAAATGCGAAGAAGCGCAAACCGGTTGTGGTTGTCTGTGAGTCAAGCACATTGCCTGTCTTGTCGTCAATGATGGTAGTGGAAATCTTGTAAAGACAGGGTGACTCTGGCGACCAAAGTTGCGGATTTGCTATCTTGCGCGGTTTATATATGGTGGAAAGGGTCTGCCTTGCTTTCAGTTTTATCTTTTGGTCGTTGCTTTGCAGGAGTTTTCCCTCGGGGGAAAAAATGTCATTGCGCACAATCAGTTTTGACTCCTTGTCGGCATCGTTGCTTATTTCCACCTTCACCTCAATCGATGCGTCCTTTTCGTTAACATTGGGCGTTGAAACAAATATGCCTTTCGATCCATAGTTATTGAGTGCAATGTGTTGTTTGGGAGTGGATATGAGCCATACGTCACGATATATACCTCCCCAGAAGGTGAAGTCTGCCCATAGCGGTGTGATGTCCTGATTAGAGTTATCTACTCTCACAATCATCTCGTTTTTCTCTCTCGCAACCTTTGTAATGTCAGCCACAAAAGAGGAGTAGCCACCAGAGTGCTTTGCCACCAGAGTGCCGTTTACCACGACCTCTGCATACTTGTTCACTGCGTCGAATCGCAGGTAATAACACTTGTCGGCGTCATAGTCAGGTATTAACAAAGTCTTTCTGTATTCAGCCTTACCGCGATAATAGTTGCGCACATTGTATGCCTCCAGGTTATAGGTGTGTGGGATGTTGACCCAAGCGAAAGTTTTTTCGGCATCAAGTTTGAACATCCATCCTGCATTGATAGTCTTCTCATTCTTTTGTGCAAAAGCATTAATGAAGGCAAACAGAGCCAACGCAAATGTAATATAGGTTTTTCTTGTCATTGGTGGGCATAATATTAATTGTCGTTTTTACAATATCTCTCAATCCTGCAAGTGTGCTGCTTGGAATCCCGGTCGTAGTTGATGCCCACGAGGAGGATGTCGCCGGTGTATTCGGCAATCTTTGCGGGATATTGCTTGCGCTTTATCTGGTCGATGGCAGTGTCGGCCGTGTTGTTGAATTTGAGTTCGATGACGAGGGCGGGCTTGCTGACGTTGCGACGCGGAATCATCACAAGGTCGGCATATCCCTTGCCGGTGGCATACTCGCGGTGGATGACGTATTCATT
>JALFCW010000031.1 GCA_022771625.1 Prevotella sp. | reverse complement strand
CTGGTTCTGTGCGAAATATCCTATCTGGACGTTGTGTCCAATCTTTAGGTTGCCAGTGAAGGGTATCTCTCCCATGATGCATTTCACGAGCGTTGACTTACCCTCACCATTCTTTCCCACGAAGGCCACCTTCTCACCGCGCTTGATTGTCAGGGTCACATCGCTGAACACCGTATGGTCGCCATAGCTCTTCCCTACTCCGTCGCATATCACGGGATAGTCGCCGCTTCTCAGACATGGCGGGAACTTCAGCCTCATGGCCGAGCGGTCCACCTCGTCAATTTCTATAGGCACTATCTTTTCCAGTTGTATTATCTTGCTCTGTACCTGTATAGCCTTAGTGGGCTTGTACCGGAACCGCTCTATAAAGTCGCGCATGTCGGCAATCTCCTTCTGCTGGTTCTCGTATGCCCTTAGCTGTTGCTCTCTCCTCTCCTTGCGCAACTGAACGTATTCGTTGTATTTCACCCGATAGTCGATCACCTTTCCGCACGAGATCTCGAGTGTCCTGTTTGTAACGTTATTGATGAACGCACGGTCGTGGCTCACCAGTACCACAGCCTTTGCCGACTGCATGAGAAACTGCTCCAGCCACTGAATACTCTGGATGTCGAGATGGTTGGTGGGCTCGTCGAGCAATAGTACATCCGGTTTGCTAAGCAGAATCTTTGCCAATTCGATACGCATTCGCCAACCGCCCGAAAATTCGCTCGTAGGACGGTCGAAGTCGGTGCGCTTGAATCCGAGTCCCACAAGCGTGCGCTCAATCTCCGCCTCGTAGTTGTCGGCACCCATCATCATATATCTATCATGCTCCGAGGTGAAGCGCTCCACCAGTTCGGCATACTCCTCACTCTCATAGTCGGTGCGCTCGGCCAACTGCCTGTTCATCTCGTCAATCCTCTCCGCCATCTTGCGTATGTCGGCAAAGGCTTTCTGCGCCTCCTCCTTCACGGTGGTGTCGTCCTGCAGGATCATCACCTGTGGCAGATAGCCGATGGTGCATCCGTTGGGCACAGCCACCACGCCTTCCGTCGGTTTCTGCATTCCGCATAATATCTTGAGCATAGTTGACTTTCCGGCACCATTTTTTCCAACCAAGGCAATACGGTCGCGTTCATTGATTACAAAACTTGCACCGGTGAATAATGGCTTTACGCCGAACTCCACTTTAAGCGATTCTACTGATATCATTTCTTATGTTTTTCTACTTCTGTTTATTCAGAGTGCAAAGGTAGTCATTATTACCGAAAATGCCAAATATCTGCCGTTTTTTTAACGAATAATATATATATAATAAGGTAAAATAAAAAAAACTATGCTTTTTTCGAAAAAAAAGGCGAAAACATTTGGAGATGTCGAAAAAAGTTCGTACCTTTGCACCCGCAATTCAGAAATCAGGCATGCGCTTGTAGCTCAGTTGGTAGAGCACCTGACTCTTAATCAGGGTGTCCAGGGTTCGAGCCCCTGCAGGCGTACTGAAGACGAAAGCACCAACAAATGATGCGCTTGTAGCTCAGTTGGTAGAGCACCTGACTCTTAATCAGGGTGTCCAGGGTTCGAGCCCCTGCAGGCGTACAAGAGACGATCTCAATTAATTTTGAGGTCGTCTTTTTTATCCACAGATTTCTATAGATTTCTATAGATTTACACAGATTGATACTGATTGATTGATACTGATTGATAATAAAAAAGCCCCTCGACCACATAGGCCAAGGGGCTCGATATATATACTAATAATCAATTAGCATGATGCAGGAATCTCAAACCACTTTACGTAGCAGAAATCCTGACGGTGAGGCAGGTTGGCGTTCTTCGGGAACATACGAACGGCAGTCTTAAAGTTACCAGCGTTGCTAACCTCAATATTACCCTCGAATGTGTAGTTGTTGCCTTCCTTGCCTACCACCTCGAGAGGACGAACGCTGAAGATGCGCTCCTCACCGTTCTCGTCGGTGTGTACACTTACAATCTCAAGTCCGATAGCGTCATCAAGACCCTGCTCGTTGACAACAAACTTCACCTTATACTCTACACCAGTCATGGCACCTGTAGCAGGAATGTTCCAGCTTGAAGAAACCACGTTGATGGCATCCCAACGCTCAGCCACAGCTTCCTTCCACTGTGCGATGTCCTTGGCCAACTTGTTGTTGTCGGCAGAGAGCTTCTTGAAGCGATCGGCCTCCTTGCAATAGAACTTGCTATAGTAGTCGTCGAGCTGACGCTTCATAGTATAGTGAGGAGCAATCTGAGCGATAGAGTTCTTGATTACCTTCACCCAACCTTCGCTATAGCCCTTCTTGTTCTTGTTGTAGAACAGAGGAATGATCTCGTTCTCGAGCAGACCGTAGATAGTGGCAGCGTCGAGCTGATCCTGATAGCCCTGGTTCTGATATGTGCGCTTCTCGGTAAGAGCCCAACCGGCACCCTCGCGATAGCCCTCAAGCCACCAACCATCGAGCACTGACAGGTTGACAACACCGTTCATCTCGGCCTTCTCGCCTGATGTACCAGAAGCCTCGAGAGGACGAGTAGGAGTATTCATCCAGATATCAACACCCGACACAAGACGACGTGCGAGCATGAAGTCGTAGTCCTCAAGGAAGATAATCTTGCCAAGGAACTCAGGACGCTGGCTGATCTCGTAGATCTTCTTGATAAGTCCCTGACCAGCACCGTCAGCTGGGTGAGCCTTACCGGCGAAGAGGAACTTGACAGGACGCTCTGGATTGTTGACAATCTTAGAGAGACGCTCCAAGTCGGTGAAGAGAAGGTGAGCACGCTTGTAAGTAGCGAAGCGGCGGCAGAAACCGATGATAAGTGCATTGCTGTCGATGCTCTCAAGCAGAGATACAACGCGTGAGGGATCACCCTGGTTCTTGAGCCATGTCTCGCGGAACTGGTCGCGGATATACTTCACAAGCTTCTCCTTCAGACCCTTACGAGTCTTCCAGATTTCCTCGTCTTCTACATTATAGATAGCCTCCCAGATGCTCTGGTTGCTCTGGTCAGACATGAAGTTCTTGTCGAAGTGCTTGCCGTAGAGCTGCTTCCACTCTGTGGCTGCCCATGTTGGGAAGTGTACACCGTTGGTGACATATCCCACGTGGTTCTCCTCAGGATAGTAGCCGTTCCAGATAGGAGCGAACATCTTCTGAGATACCCATCCGTGGAGCTTCGACACTCCGTTAACCTCCTGGCAAGTGTTGCAAGCGAATGTTGACATACAGAACTTCTCAGTGTGATCCTCGGGATTGGTGCGACCCATACCGATGAACTCATCCCAAGAGATGCCGAGCTTAGCGGGATAACCACCCATATACTTTCCGAAAAGACCCTCGTCAAAGTAGTCGTGACCAGCGGGCACAGGAGTGTGAACAGTATAAAGAGAAGAAGCGCGCACGAGCTCCATAGCCTGGTTGAATGTCAGTCCACTCTCGATATAGTCGCACAGACGCTGCAGGTTGCAGAGAGCTGCGTGACCCTCGTTGCAGTGATATACATCCTTCTTGATACCGAGCTTCTTGAGCAGCAGCATACCACCGATACCGAGCAGGATTTCCTGCTTCAGACGGTTCTCCCAGTCACCACCATAGAGTGAGTGAGTGATAGGCTTGTCAAACTCAGAGTTCATGTCGTTGTCGGTGTCGAGCAGATAAAGCTTCACACGACCAACATTAGCCACCCATACAGAAGCGTGAACCTGATAGTTGGTGTAAGGAACATCAACAACCAGAGGATTTCCGTCCTTGTCGTAAACACGCTCTACGGGGATAGAGTTGAAGTTCTGAGCCTCGTACTTGGCAATCTGCTGTCCGTCCATGCTCAGAGTCTGGGTGAAATAACCGAAACGATAGAGGAAACCAACGGCACACATGTCAACGTTGCTGTCAGAAGCCTCCTTCACATAGTCACCGGCAAGCATACCGAGACCACCAGAATAAATCTTCAATGCAGAATGGATACCATACTCCATGCAGAAGTATGCTACCGAAGGACGAGAAGCGTCGGGCTTAACATCCATGTACTCACGGAAAGACTTGTAAACACCCTGAATGCGCTTCATCAAAGCCTTATCCTTTACAATCTCCTCCTTACGATCAAAGCTCAGACGCTCAAGCAGCAGCACTGGGTTGTGCTTTACGGCGGTGTAGAGCTCTGGATCGAGATCTCTAAACAAATCACGTGCCTCGAAATTCCATACCCACCAAAGGTTGTGTGCAATCTCGTCGAGACACTTAAGCTCCTCGGGAAGTGTTGACTTTACTACAAGCTCCTTCCACTGTGGAGCACTCACATAATCAGCTTTAATTTTCATATACTCTCAAATTTGTTATGATGAATCTTTTTTTTATTTACTTCATTCTCAATGACGCCCTGCTGAGCGCAAGGTCATAGGCCTGGTGGTAATACTTGATAAACTCGCTCCACAGAGCCTTCTTCGACAGTTTCTCGGCAGCCGAGCGGGCGTCTGCCACCTGTTTCTTGGTCATTGCCGAGAACTCTGCCACGGTGTCCTTGATGGCGTCAGCCACCTCGGAGTAGTTGTAGTCGGTGCGATGGATTACCTTCACGCCGTCTTTCAGTTCGCCATAATGCCCAACCTCGGTGTTGACCCACTGACCGAATCCTGCAAGGTCGGTAGTGATACATGGCACCTTGAATGCTATGGCCTCAAGCGGGGTATATCCCCACGGTTCGTAATACGAGGGATATATGCAGAGGTCATTACCTAATATTATATCATAATAGGTCATATTGAGTATGCCGTCATTTCCGTCGAGATAGCAAGGCAGGAAGATTACCTTCACATTGTCTTCCTTGCGGTTGTGCATGTCGTAGTACTTCATCATGCTGAGCACATTGTCGTGGCTCATCTCGTGGAGCCAATGGGTGACTTGCGGCACCTCAAGCGGTGTGTCATACTGCTTGCCTGAGTCAAGGCGTTCCTTAAGATCCTGACGCGGTTCGCCAACCCATCCGGGCACCTCAATAAAAGCGAGAACCTTTTTCTTCAATTCCTTGTCTCTCAGCAGTCTGTTCATCGACTCTATATATACATCCACACCCTTGTTGCGGAATTCATATCTACCGCTTGTAGATACAATGAGTGTGTCGTCGCCGAGACTCTCGCCGAGCAACGCGTTGGCTACTTCGAGCAGGCGCTTGCGTGCAGCCTTGCGCTTGCGTGTGAAGGTGGCGGCATTAGCTGGCACAAAACTGTTGTCAAAGCCATTGGGCAGCACCTCGTCCACTTTCTTGTCGAGCAGCTCTACACACTCCCTGGCGGTAATCTCGCTCACGGTGGTGAAGCAGTCGCAATGGAAAGCCGTCTGCTTCTCTATCGAGTGCTTGCTCTGCATATTGAGCTCTCCCGCCATCTGGTCGCCATTATATGCGAAAAGATAGTCATAGAGAGGCTTCATATTGCCGGCAATGCTTCGTCCGATACTTGTGGCATGTGTGGTGAAGATAGTGCCCACCTGTGGCAACTTGTTGTTGACGTAGAGCAATCCCAGACCAGTCATCCACTCATTAGCGTGATAGATGACCTTATCCTTATTACTTAAAGCAAATTTATAGTAACTCTCGACTACAAGACCGGCTGCATAAGAGAACATCGAAGCCTCATCGTAGTCGCCGTAAGCATGCAGGCTGTCAACCTGGTAGTTTTCCCAGAGCCAGCCATAAATCTCATTTTTCTTCTCAAAATACTTCTGGAAATCCACAAGAATAGCTATTGGATTTCCAGGGATGGTCCATCGTCCCACTTTGACCTTCAGACCTTCTTCTGTAGCTGTTTTTTTCCATTCAGCCAGTAACTTTGCATCTTCCTTGAAATAAGGACAAGTATTTTCGTGCCAAACGTCAGGACCTATGAAGAACACCTTATCCTGCATTTCCTGTTGCAGCGTATTGGCTCGGGTTGAAAGCACAGTGTAAATTCCACCTACCTTGTTGCAAACTTCCCAACTGGATTCGAATACATAATCCGGTTTCATTATATAAAATTTTTATCTTAATTTACCAATTCGGGCACAAAGATAATTAAAATTTTCTTATTTGCAATAAAAAAGCAATAAAAAAATAAAAAAAATGGCGATATATTGATTTATGTTTGTTATCTTTGCATCAAAATTCAAAGATATATGAAAAAAACATTGGTTATCTCGACTTTAATATTGTTCGTATTTTCGGCTATGTTTGCCCAAAATCCCGAAAAGCCTTTCAAGGGTCGTTTCGAGAATAAAGAATATAATGTTTATCTCGTGCTCAACCTCCATGACCAGAATGTGAAAGTGCCAGGACAAGACCTCTACGGCGAACTACCCGGCTATCTTGGCAAGCGTCTCAACTCGTTCTGCTGGCTTATCACCGGCTCCAAGGTGAAATCCAAGACAAAGGCCACCATTGAGCTCATCAACGAATATGGCAGCGAGGATCTCGAAGCCACCCTCACCTTGCAGGGCGACTCGCTCCTTACCCTAAAACAAGGGGAAGGCAGCAACATCAAGGTGCCCAACAAAGGAAAATGGCAGAAACTGCCCGACACTCTCGTATTCAAGAAAAAGTAGAATGATAGCGCACAAGTCCGTCCATCGGACTGCGCATCACCTTGCCAAGAGTGTATCCCTCGGCGGCGGCGGCCTTCTCCAACTGCTCCCGGTAGTAATACGCCACACTGCCTATAGCCCCCACAGGCAAGTCCTTGCGTCCATATCGGTTGACATTGAGACGGAAATGCTCGCGGAAGTTGCCTACAACCATCCCTTCAAGCGGTTCTACCGACAAGTGCTGCCTTATAAACTTTGAGGTGGAAGCAAGAAAACGGTTGGCAAGCGGTTCGCGATACACCTTATTAATAATAATATTAAGAGTCAGACCGCTCTCCCTCAACCATTCATCCTTGAGTGTCTCTGGCAACTGCCCCTTGAACAGGGCATTAACAAACAGTTTGCCGAGCACTGCTCCACTGCCCTCATCACCCAAGATATATCCCAATGGAGGAGTGTTCTCCACCACCCTATTGCCGTCATACAAGCATGAGTTGGCGCCAGTGCCCATGATGCAGGCTATGCCCTCATGCTCTCCGCACACCGCCCTTGCAGCAGCCAACAAGTCACCTTGCGCCTCGATCTTGCCGCACTGCGGAAATGCGCGCCCCAAGATATCGCACATCATCTCAACCTTGTCCTCACGGCAACCGCTACCATAGAAAAATATCCCTTTAGGGTCGATATTACCCATCTTTGGAAGTAATTCCTCCTCGATCACAGTCTCAATATTTCCCCTTTCCTGATGAAAGGGATTGATGCCCTGTGTGGCCATTGCCAGCACCATTCTTCCGTCCTCAACCACAGCCCAGTCGGTCTTCGTACTGCCACTATCTGCTATTAAAATCATACCTGTATATTGTTTTTTGGGTGTAAAGGTACAACTTTTTTCCAATTTACTGCACGTATTTTCAAAAAAAAGCGTAATTTTGCACACAAATTCCGAAATACACATCAAGAGAAATACAATGAAAAGAATATTAGCTATAGTAGTTGTGGCACTCGTTTGCTCATTGAGCGCCAACGCCGTACTTAAGGAGAAAAACCTCGAGCGCACACTTGCCATCCTGCGTGCCGAACTCACCAACACCCATCGCGAGATGTCGCAACGTATGGAGACCAACAAGCAGAAGGCCGAAACAATGCGCAAGAGCCTTCTCTCGGTGTTGCAGAAAAGCAACCAAAACGCCCTTATGCTTTATTCCCAGAAGGAGGACTACGTCTTCGACCTAACCTACGCTTGCCACGAGGCCACCGAGCAGTATCAGACCTTCGTGAAGTTCCAAGTGCCGTTCAAGACCTATCTCGACAAGACCGAACTCGACATCGCCCGCTACGACAGCCTTGTCTCAAGTCTTAAGCGCATGCCGGTGATGGTACTCAGCGACAAGTCGAAAATCGACCGAAACGTCTGCCTCACCCTCGCCTCTGACATACGCAACACCCTGCGCGACAACTATGAGAGCACACGCGATTACATCCGAATCTACGAGATGTGCGAGACACGCCTGAAGACCATCAACGACTATGCCAACAAGAGATACGAGGACATACAGACAAGCATCTTCAAGAATGGAGGCGACGACTATCTGAAGATTATCTCACGCCTGCCGTCGGCAATATCCGAGACACAGACGACCATCTCCCAGAAATACTCGTCCAACAACCATCGCCATTCCCAGTGGGACAGCCGCATTATCCTCTCACTCTTCGTCAGCATCATCTTCTATGGCATCATAGCCTCGCTGCTCAATGTGGTCGCATTCCGGTTTCTTCTGCCCAAGCGTGTGCAAACCAACGATTTCCGCAAGAAGCGCACATGCATCATCATGGCCACAACCACAGTCACCTTTGCCATCATCGTAGGCATCATCCGCGCCACCACCGAGCAGAACTTCCTCATCATGGCAAGCGACCTACTAGTGGAATATGCATGGTTGCTCGGAGTGATTCTCATCTCGCTACTGCTGCGCCTCAACGACCGTCAGATCAAGAGCGCCTACAGGATATACAGTCCTCTTGTGGCAATCGGTTTTATAGTCATCTCCTTCCGTATTATACTGATTCCCAACGAACTCGTCAACCTCATCTTCCCGCCCATCCTGCTCTTGTGCTCGATATGGCAGTGGTTGGCCGTGAGGAAGCACAACCAGAACATCCCGCGCTCCGACATGTTCTATACATACATGTCGCTCGCGGTATTCATAGCGTCAGTAGTCAGTTCGTGGATAGGATTCACATTGCTCAGCGTTCAGATGTTGATATGGTGGATAATGCAGCTCACCTGCATACTCACCATAGCATGTCTCAGCCGATATATCGTCTTCTATGGCAAGATACGTCGTTTTGACAGCAAACCGATTACATCCACCTGGGCATTCCATCTTGTCAAGGAGGCCGTACTGCCCATTATGGCTGTAATCTCAGTGATGATAAGCATCTATTGGGCAGCCGACGTATTCAACCTCAGCGACCTCTGCTGGACGCTGTTCACCCGTGATTTCGTGCATCTCGACAATCTCAAGCTGTCCCTCATCCGCGTTGCCGTAGTAGTGGCATTATGGTTCTTCTTCCGTTATGTCTGCGACACCGCCCGTTCGCTTCTTCGCCGTCATTTCGAGTTGCAGGACCCCACGTCGGTCGAGAGTCGCATGACGATGGCAAAGAATGTGCTCCAGGTGATAGTATGGGGAGCATGGTTTCTGATGAGCCTCTCCATCCTCGGCATCAGTTTTGCATGGCTGATGGTAGTCACAGGCGGATTGTCCACCGGTATCGGATTTGCCTCCAAGGATATCATCGAGAATATCTACTATGGTGTATCATTGATGACAGGCCGTATCAAGGTTGGCGACCTCATCGAATGTGACGGCATAAGAGGAAAAGTGTCGTCCATCAGCTATACCAGCACCCTTATCGAAGCCACCGACGGTTCGGTTATTGCATTCCAGAACAGTCAGCTCTTCACCAAGAACTACAAGAATCTCACCCGCAACCATGGTTTTGCGCTCTCCGTGATAATCTTCGGAGTAGGTTATGGCAGCGACATCAATGATGCCTGCCGCAAGGTGGAGCAAGCCGTCAATGGTCTTCGTCATCCCGGTCTCGACCCCGAGAAACCCGTAAAGGCAGTATTCACCGAGTTTGGCGACAGCAGTATCAACATAAAGTTACTCTGTTGGGTAGATGTATTGCGCCAGGTATATGTAGAGAGCGACATCAAGGAATGTATATACAATACACTCCTTGCCAACGACATAGAGATGCCGTTCCCGAAGCGCGATGTATATATCAAGAATAGTTAAGAACCATTCAATAGAAAAGAGTCTCGTGTCGTATTGACGCGAGACTCTTTTTATTTTATAATAGAGATTTTTTTTGAGAAAATTTATTGAGAATACTCATTATTGATTATTTTGTCTTGTTGAACATATCCTGTAGCTGACCGCGAGGAGCGCCTTTTCTGACTGCCTCGTCGAGCATACGACGCGCGTCGGACTTGCGGTTCATACGTATGAGCAAATCTGCCTTGGAAACGATGTAGTCGATATTCTTTGAGTCATATTCGATAGCCTTGTCCCAATCCATCAGGGCGGCATCAAGATATCCTTCCTTGTCCTCGAGAATGGCCCTTGAGGCAAATGCCACGGAATGGTCGGGGAAAATCTCGATGATACGGTTGTAATTGTCCATAGCCTCCTTGTTCTTGCCTTGCTTGATAAGGATAAATGCCAATGCCAGCATACCGTCAACATTCTCGGGAGCTACCTTGAGGAAGGAGCGATAGTCGTTGGCGGCGAGTTCGTAACGACGCAACTTGCCGTTGGCATAACCACGATAGAAGAGAGCGGCGGGATTGGACGGTTCGCGCTTCAGGATGTCGTTATATGTCTCGATGGCATAATCCCACTGCTGGAGTTCGAGATTTACGGCAGCCTTGCG
>JALFCW010000124.1 GCA_022771625.1 Prevotella sp. | reverse complement strand
GATGAATTTCAGCAACTTGCCAACTTGCCTCAATATAAAGATATGGAGGGGAAAATGCGCTCAGCATGGCAACAACAAGAGCATGTGTCTTATTGCTTTTATGGAAGCAAGAGAACAATGATGCTCGAGATATTCAACAATTCCAATAGTCCGTTTTATCGTTTTGGTCAAGTCATCTTCATGGATAAAATTGCCAAGGAAGACTGGATTCCCTTCATCACCTCGTCTTTTGAGAAGACAGGCAAGAAATGTTCTGCCGAATATGCTTCCCGTATATGCGACATCGTTGAATGTCATTCTTGGTATCTTCAGCAGCTTTGTTATTTTATCTGGAGTTATACGGATGATGAAGTGGATGAAGATTCATACAACCGAGGATTAAGACAGACGCTGAACATCAACACTCCGATGTTCCAAAACGACACGGAGAATCTTTCCCAAAGCCAAATAGAGATGCTGAGAGCCATCAGCAACGGTGAGACCAAGCTCTCGTCAGAGGACGTAAAGCACAGATATTCACTTGGCAATCCTAACACTATAACCAAGAACAAGCTCGCCCTTGTAAAACGCGACATACTGGACAACGACAAGGGCATACTTACATTCATTGACCCTCTCTACCGCATTTGGCTAAAGGGATAAGCGAGGTAAGGCAAGTAGAGCAATGGATATCCTTATTTGTCCACGAAAGTGTTAAAATGGTGTTTCGTGGACGATTAGTGTGTGCTTATTTGTCCACGAAAGTGTTAAAATAGTGTTTCATGGACAAATAAGCAATGAAATAATTTGGTGGAATGTCAAGGTAACTTTGTATTTCTCCCATACCCAGAAATGGTTATGGGAGTTTTTTACCGCTTTTGAATCCATATTGTGTTAAAAATATGTTAAAATCAGATACACATACATAAGTTTAGTATGAAAATTGCGTATATAAGATAAAAGTATGACACAGCAAGAGTTTGAAATAACAGCCAAGGAACTGCGTCCATTGATGTACGACGTGGGTTTGCGCTACTTCCATTCGCAAGACGATGCGGAGGATGTGGCACAAGAGTCATTACTTCTGCTGTGGAGAATATGCGAAAAGATGGATGCGAGCAGAAACATCAAGGCATTGGCAGTAAAGGTTGCAAAGAATTGTTGCATAAGCATGAAACGTAAGAAAGCATTGAAGCTAACTGCCGGCAGTAATGAGAATGGTGTAGAACGTCACATTCCCTCATCAGATTTCGACAGGCTTGAGGCAGAAGAGTGCGATGCGTTATTGGAAGATATGATGCAAAGGAGGCTTACACCACGCGAACGGGAACTTTTTGAACTGCGCAGACTTGATGGCTTTTCGAATGAAGAGATAGAAACCCGTACAGGTGTAAAGAGAACCACTGTGCAGAGTATGGTGTCAAAGTCACGAACGAAGCTGTATCTTGAACTAAAAAGACGAATGAATCTATGAATAAGAATGAAATCCAAAGATTAATAGACCGCTACCTCAACGGTGTCACAACGCCTGAGGAAGAACAACAGCTTGCCAGGGCATTGCTCTGCGATGATATTCCTGATGAATGGAAGGTGGTGCGCATTATGCTTGGAGAACTTGCCATGGGTGAAGCAGAATATGACACAGACATGGCAGAGAAGGTATCTCATATTAAGCCCGTTGTAGTGTCGATATTTGCTAGATGGCTCGTAGCAGCAAGCATTGCATTGGTCATTGGTTTCGTCTGCTTTAATTCTATTGAGAGCAATGAAGATAATGTTGTGGCTGAGATGAAGACAGATAAACCTCAGGAGCATAGAATGGTTAGCAACAATGCTGTTTCAAACGAATCCCCGACGAAGGAACAAACTGATGGAACAAACACCGGACTAACAATACATAATAGCAATATAAATAATATCATTGCAAAAGTTACTGATGAGAACAAACCTCAGGAAGCTTCGCATCAAGAAACAATAATCGTACAAGACGATTCCGAATATATAGATGAGAACCTGCATTACGCCTCAAATGTCATAAATGACACAGTGGACAACTATCAGTCACCAAGTCGTATGGAGGAGTTCATCGTTAAGATAGCAAATTATCATCACATCAAATGCGATTCGCTTTCATGTGCCATTGGCAAAGACGATTCTGACGTTGTAAGTACAGCATACGTCTTTCCTGATACTGAAGAGTTAGATCTCTTCCGCAGACTATTGCAAGCTGCTTGCTGGTATGACGATAAGATGCCAGGTTATCTGCTTAACTATTCGCACCAGCAGTTCTTCTTCTGTCTGAAAGATATGCGAAAGGGGTTAAAGTACCTGTGGATAGCAGAACGTGTGCGGAACAAGATACTGCTATACAGCACACATTCACCGCTCGACACAGAAGTGTCATCAGACGGTTTTAGAGAATATCGCGATAAACTTTCAAATACAAGTATCAATCAAAAATCCAAGAAAATATGAAAAAAGCATTAATCCTTAGCCTCGTGGCATTCGTATGTATTGCCTCCCAGGCACAGAAGAAAAAAGACATAACAGTAAGGGCAAATAGTCTCGTGCTCTATACTGGATTGCCAAATTCATCAACTGACGAGAAAACAGGTTTGAAAACTATAGAATGGCCAAGCACGGAGAATAACTCTTGGCACGAGAACATAGGTATCATTGACAAAGTGCCTGTGGTTGAAGATGTAGAGTCCATTTATGGTAAGGCAAATATGGCAATTCCTTACATGCCAATGAAATGGACATTGACAGACGAGGGCAAGAAAACCGTACTTCATTGTTATTTCATGATGAAGGCTGACGTTGTGACAAACCTGTGGCTTGGCAATGCCGAGACAACGATCCTTGACAAGGAAACCGGCATTATCTATCAGGCACAATCTACTATTCCTGAGCGTTGTTACAACAAGGTGTTCTCCGTGAAAGGAAAGGAAGGCACAGTCCTCGACCTTCAGATTGTATTCCCTCGACTTCCAGAAAATGCAAAGGATCTTGCCATATATGGTGTTCCAAACTGGTATATGCGCGGTACGGACGTACAGCAGCAAGCTTCTATGATAGCGGAAGAGAAGTTGCCGGATTATGATTCCTCCCCAAACATACACCTTGCACATAAGGTTAAGGATGCAGAGAATTACAACAAAAACAAGCATGATTCATGGGCAGTGTATAATGATGCCCACACCATCAAGCCTGTCAAGGAGAAGACAATGGCACTTTGGCGCACGCCCGAGACTACCTTTCTCGCTATTGCCACTGAGCAGAACTGGCTTCGTGAGTATTACGGACGCGGTGGCAACACAGTGCTTATGGACGAACGTGGACATCAGTATAAGTGCAAGGGTGTAATGGGGTATCCTAACAATGACATATTCTGGGTAGAAGGCTATTCCGGTGATTATTTCGCAATCGTATTAATGTTCGAACCTCTTCCACTCAATGTAGGGACATTAACCTATATCTCTCCCGAAGGAGAACCGTTTGAGATGTGGGGTGCAGACTGGGAAGGGGAAGTAATTCCAAACTTGCAGGTGAGCCAGCTCCGCAAAAACCAGAAACTGTTTGATTATCGTCCACGTGTGGTGGTGAAGTAAACTTGCAACAAGAATCCTTGAATCCTGATGAAAAATAAAGTCAGGATTTAAGGAATGCACACAAAAAAATGATGTACAGACATGAAACGACTATTATTTTCTTTCATATTCTTTGCAGTCACAGTCATTGCCAATGCACAGACATTTGCAATCAAGAATGTTCCATCTACATCGGAAGATTATAAACTGCTGTTGGAAGCCAAAGGCTACAAGTCATTCGCCTTTGATGTTACCTCACTAAAGGATGATACCTACTGGATAGAACCTGTAATACAGCATTATAAAAATGGTCTGCTAGTAAAAAATGATTTTGAGTTCTCTATTCAGTTCAGTAACCGCGATATGCTGGCAACAGATGATAAGGACTATGTGCAACAAATGCGCCAATCCGGGATGATATATGATGAAGAGAATGGAATACTCAGTCTTTGTGAGAAATTGCGTGTGGGATTCATTCCCTCCGATAATCAGCTTGTACGCATAATGCAATTCTATGTGACAGAGAGAGGTACATTTACCATTCCACTGATGTTTGAAGCTCAGACAGATCCTAACATGGGAGAGGAGTACAATAAATATGGATTCCGTCAATTCCTTGTTAACGAGATTGTTCTAGACAAATTTATCCCTCTCGCCATGTGCGGAACCTATTGGTATGATGAGGAAATACAGAGGTATCGCTTCTGTGGCGATGATATTCTCACTGATGATATGACCTCAAGCTTGCTGACAGACGTCAAAGAGTATTACATCATAGGAATGAAGGTTCACAAATAGAGCTTAATGATGACAAATATACCTGCCGAATGATAAATCTCTTTGATTTTTACACATATTTTGAAGTCAAACGCAAGATTTATCTCAAAATATTTGTGAGAATCAGAATTTGTTAGTACCTTTGCATCGTCAGTCCTCGCAAAACTTCTTCACAATGCTCAAATAGTGCGGGGTGTTATAAAGATGATTTGCGGCAAGGCCGTATCAAAGATAACAGAACTCGCTTGCATCCCACAAGAACTGCAGGCGAGTCATTTTTTTTAGATATATGAGTAATCAGAAGCCAAGAACTGTTGATGAACAGATATCAAGATTGAAAAATCTAGGGATGGAATTCCATGACGAAGAACTTGCAAAGAAGTATCTTGGTCATGTTAGCTATTTCCGTATGAAATACTTTTGGATTGATATGATTGATGAGGTTACTGGCGACTTCAAGGAAAACGTATATTTTGAGGATGTTATCGAAAGATATGAGTTTGATAAGTCCCTTCGTCAAATTCTCTTTAACTCTATTGAAACCCTTGAAGTTGGTTTGAGAACAAAGATTATCTCTGTTCTTTCCTTAGCGACAGATAGCGGTTTGTGGTATCTTGACAACATGTTGTTTGAGAATAAAGAATATCATGAAGACTTTGTGCTTGACCTAAAGTATGAATTTGGTAGAAGCACAGATCCTTTTGCTCGTGATTATATCAGAGACCATGACGATTGGGACGAGGAGTCTTTCGATGGTGACAATCCAGATGCGTGGATGATAATTGAAACTGCAACATTCGGTACTCTTTCAAAGATGTATAAGAACCTGAAAGCACAGTCACCATTGAAATCGGCAATTGCAAATGAATTTGGGTTGTATTCTTCCAAAGAACTATCCAGTTGGCTTGAAGCATTATCCGTTTTGAGAAATGCCGTGGCTCATCACTCACGCTTATGGTATAGAATTTTTTCAAAGAAACCTGTTAATATCAAAGGACATCGTTACGGATGGTTGTCAAATGATATGACGGAAAACCAAAGAAAACGAGCTTTTGGCGTAATATCATGCTTGCTTTATCTGTGCAATGCCATTGCTCCAGAAAATAGAATGAAGGAAGAAATCAAGCAGTTATTCTCTCAGCATCTCAAAGTACCTATATTCATGCTTGGTTTTACCAATGGGTGGGAGAACAATCCATTGTGGAAATAACAATACAGCCGTTTATGAGGACCTTCATAAACGGCTGTCTTTGCAATATTCACTTTGCAAACCATGTTAAAACATAGTTAAAAAGATTAAATACGATTCTATAATCCTTCCCAAATAAATCGTTTCGTCACTTTTCTACCTTTTAAATGCTTTATTCTTGATATTCAGCAAGATACTTATATTAATTATATATATGGCAGTTGGTGGCATACCGATGTATCTCAGTTATGTTACTCCGGGACAAAGTCTTGCACAAACAATCGACCAACTGTTCTTTGCCCGCAAGGCAAAACTGAAGGACGAGTATGACCGTCTCTTCAACTCTATATTCAACAAACCAGAGAAATACCGCCAGGTGGTCACCCTTTTGGCAGGAAGACAGAAGGGATATTCTCGTGACGAGATTATCCGCTTGTCATCAATCGACTCAGGAGCTGGTCTGTCGCAGATATTAAAGACCCTTGAGGCATGCGACTTTATTGAATACTACAAACCTTTTGAGAACAACCGACGCCAAATGATGTATAGGCTCACCGACCCTTTTTGCCTTTTCTATCTGGCAAATGTAAACGGCAAATCACGTAGTGAAACATATTGGCGAGACAATGAGAACCTTCCGTCGCTCTCTACATGGCGTGGACGTGCTTTCAAAATCTGTGTCTTTTACATCTCAAACAGATAAAGCGTGCATTGGGAATTGAGGGTGTTGCTTGTGATGCTTCTGCATGGACAATGCGCGGCACTGAGGACGAAAGCGGAATGCAGATAGACCTTATTCTCGATCGCAACGACCGTGTGGTGAATCTCTGTGAGATGAAATTTGTAAACACATCATTTTCGGTTGATGCCAAATACGAACAAGTATTACGCCATCGCCTCAACTGGATGTCAACACATGTTGGCAAGCGCAAGAATGTGCAGATGACACTCGTCACCACCTATGGTCTGACATACGGTATGCACAGCGGTGTATTCCAATCCACAGTCACCATGGACGACTTGTTTTCAACAACGTGACAACAATATAAATAGGTCACTCTACCGCAAATAGCCTAAATCATGTTATCATAATAGTAGTAATAAAGGTATATGGACAAGGCAAATGAAGTTATGAAGATAGTCGAGTGGTATTTAAAAGGTCAGGGTGCTTGTTTTATATTCCGCACTGCGGAACGTACGCTCCCCACTGCGGAATATACGTTCCCCACTGCGGAATGTACATACCGCAGTGGGGAACATAAACAAGAAGCCTTATCCTTGCATATTCAAGACGGGTTTATATAGAAATAATAACAGCAATACCGCAAAGATTCAAATACCGCTATAATAGCACGCAATGACAGACTACCCCCGCAAGTTCAACATAGAACTGCATTTTTCTGGTAGATGAGAATAAATAATCTAATACTAGAAAACACCGAGGGGTTTGGGGGCGAGAAGCCCCCATCAGGCCTCTGTAACTCTGTGTTCAATAAAAAAACTATAATATTACTTAACAAATCGCCTTTTTTTCAGAATAAATACGTAACTTTGCCACCTGAAACACATAATTATGCATAAGATATGAAAGTATTATTAGTAAATGGTAGCCAACACAAAACCGGTTGCACCCATACTGCACTGATGGAGGTGGCAAAGGAATTAGAAAAGGCAGGAATAGAAACAGAAGAGTTCTGGTGTGGCAACAAGGCTATAATGGGATGTATAGGTTGCGGAAAGTGCGCACAGAATTTCAGATGCTGGAACTCTGACGACACCGTGAACGCCTTTCTTGAAAAGGTTAAGGAATGTGACGGTTTCGTATTCGGCACTCCCGTACACTTTGCTGGTACATCTGGATTCATCAAGCCATTCATGGACAGGGCTTTCTGCTCGAAGGCCTCGCTATTCTACAACAAACCGGCAGCTGCCATCGTAAGCTGTCGCCGAGGCGGTGCACAAGGTGCGTTTGAGGATATGAACAGATACTTTAACTTCGCCTGTATGCCTGTGGTATCGTCAAACTACTGGAACGAGGTGCATGGCAATACTCCCGCCGAGGTGGAACAAGACTT
>JALFCW010000100.1 GCA_022771625.1 Prevotella sp. | reverse complement strand
CCCGACAATCTCGACGAGGCGATACTCAATCTTAGGAAACAGGAATTTGTGGATTTGTTGTTAGGAAATATATAATTAGAAACTTAAATAATAACTATGGAAGAGAATAAAAGAACGTGTCTTTATAACAAGCATGTGGCTCTCGGAGCCTTAATCAGTCCGTTCGGCGGATTCGACATGCCTATCCAGTATTCCGACATCAAGGACGAGCACGAGGCTGTGCGCAATGCCTGTGGAGTGTTCGATGTGTCCCACATGGGCGAGGTGACTGTCAAGGGTCCTGATGCCGAGGCTTACGTCAACCATATCTTCACTAATGATGTGAGGGGTATGGAGCCGGGTAAGATTCTCTATGGTATGATGTGCTATGAGAACGGTGGTACGGTGGATGACCTCCTTGTGTATAAGATGGGCGAGAATGACTTCTTCATCGTCATCAATGCCGCAAACATCGACAAGGACTGGGCATGGATGACTGAGCATGCCAAGGGTTATGACATCGACATACAGAATCGCTCCGACTTCTACGGACAGTTGGCGGTGCAGGGTCCCGACTCTGAGAAGGTGGTTGAGGAAGTGCTTGGATTGAAGTGCGCCGAACTCACATTCTACACCGTCAAGACCATTTGCCTCAAGGGTGACTGCTGCTGCCATGACGAGGCTTGCACAGTTATCGTGAGCCGCACGGGATATACGGGTGAGGACGGATTTGAAATCTATGGTACGCATGACTACATCCGCGAGTGCTGGGACAAACTCATCGCCAGCGGACGCTGCAAGCCATGCGGACTGGGATGTCGCGACACTCTGAGATTCGAGGTGGGACTGCCGCTTTATGGCGACGAACTCTCTGCCGACATCTCTCCCGTGATGGCAGGACTGAGCATATTCTGCAAACTCGACAAACCAGAGTTTATTGGTCGCGAGGCTCTCGTCGATCAGAAGGAGAACGGTGTGGAGCGTCGTCTTGTGGGTATCGAACTTGAGGGCAAGGCTATTCCGCGTCACGGATATACCGTTGTGAAGGACGGAGAACCAGTGGGCGAGGTGACAACAGGTTATCACACTATCTCCACCGACAAGAGTGTGTGTATGGCTCTAGTCAAGGTGCCGTTCAACAAGCTCGGCACTCCGCTTGAGGTGCAAATACGCAAGAAGACATTCCCTGGAGTGGTGGTGAAGAAGAAGTTCTACGAGAAACACTATAAGAAAGATTGAATATTGAAGATTGAAAATTGAATATTAAAAAATTATAGATATGGCAAAAGTTATTGAAGGACTCTATTATTCAGAGTCACACGAGTATGTGAGAGTAGAAGGCGATTATGGCTATGTAGGAATCACCGATTATGCGCAGCACGCCTTGGGTAATGTGGTGTATGTAGATATGCCCGAAGTGGATGACGAGGTAGAAGCTGGTGAGGACTTCGGTGCCGTAGAGAGCGTGAAGGCAGCCAGTGATCTGTATTCTCCTGTCAGCGGAACAGTTGTAGAGGTGAATGAGGCTCTTGAGGATGCTCCAGAGCTTATCAATCAGGATGCCTTTGCCAACTGGATTATCAAGGTGGAACTTTCCGACAAGTCGGAGCTTGACAACCTCATGGATGCCGCTGCATACGAGAAGTTTGTAGCTAATCCCTAATTCCTAATTTTTTAAGTAATGACATACAAGTTTTTCCCCCATACGGAAGAAGACCTGAAAGAGATGCTGGCAAAAGCCGGCGTTTCTTCTTTGGATGGTCTTTATGCCGAAGTGCCCGAGAGCATAAAGTTCAAGGGCGACTACGACCTGCCCGAGGCAAAGAGTGAACTGGAGATAAGACAGTGGTTTAAGGCCCTCGGAGAGAAAAACACCACTCTCACCTGCTTTGCCGGTGCGGGTACCTACGACCACTACACTCCCTCCGTTATCCCGAGCATCGTGGAGCGTTCGGAGTTTCTCACATCCTATACTCCCTATCAGGCTGAGATATCACAAGGCACACTGCATTATATCTTCGAGTATCAGTCGATGATGACCGAGCTCACAGGTATGTATGTATCCAATGCCTCCATGTACGACGGCTCAACAGCCACTGCCGAGGCAATGCTCATGTGTATCGCTGCAGCCAAGAAGGCCAACAAGGTGCTCCTGTCCGAGACCCTCGATCCGAAGATAATTGAGGTGGTGAACACCTACGCCCATTTCCATGGTGTAGAGATTGAGATGGTGAAGGCAAAGGATGGAGTTACAGATCGTGCCGACTATTCTGCCAAGATAGCACAGGGTGGAGTAGCCGGAATGATTGTGCAGCAGCCCAACTACTATGGTAATGTGGAGGATTTCACCGGTATGGCCGACGAGGCTCATGCCAACAAGGCTCTCTTCGTTATCAACAGTGTTGCAGCCGACCTTGCTTTGCTTAAGACACCGGGCGAGTGGGGCGCTGACGTTGCCGTTGGCGACGGACAGAGTCTTGGTATTCCCATGTCCTTCGGCGGTCCGTCTGTCGGATATATGTGTTGCACCGAGAAACTCATCCGTAAGTTGCCTGGACGTATCGTCGGTATGACCAAGGACAATCGTGGTCAGCGTGCCTTCGTACTCACCCTGCAGGCTCGCGAGCAACATATACGTCGTCAGAAGGCTACATCGAATATCTGCTCCAATCAGAGTTTGATGGCCCTCTACGTCACTATCTACATGTCGCTCATGGGTAAGGAAGGACTTAAGGAAGCCGCCCGACTTTCATACGCCGGTGCGCATAATCTCGCCGAGCGTCTAGTGGCTACGGGCAAGTTTGAGATGGCTTTCCCTGCTCCCTTCTTCAATGAGTTCTGCGTGCGCTATAATGGTGATGTGGATGCCTTGCAGCAGAAATTTATCGACAATGGTATTTTTGGCGGCGTGAAGGTGGCTCCCGACACTATTATGTTTGCCGTCACCGAGAAGCGCACCAAGGAAGAGATTGACAAACTGGTTGGTTTAATTTAATTCGCTACGACTATGAACAACAAATTATATGGTAATCTGATATTCGAACTATCCAAGGAAGGCCGTCGTGGCTATTCCCTGCCGAAGAACCAGTTTGGCGACTACGACATCCCCACTTCTCTCTGTCGCAATGAGGACGCAGCCCTGCCCGAGTGCGACGAGATGACCGTGGTGAGACACTATACCAATCACAGTGAGAACAACTTTGGCGTGAACAACGGGTTCTATCCCCTGGGCAGTTGCACGATGAAGTATAATCCTGTCATCAACGAGGAGGTGGCAAATATGCCGGAGTTCATCGGTTTGCATCCCCTGCAGCCTGCTGCCACTGTTGAGGGAGCCCTCGATGTTTGCGAGCAGCTCCAGCAGCATCTTTCAGCTATCGCCGGCCTGAGCCGTTTCACTCTCAATCCATTTGCCGGAGCACATGGCGAGCTCACAGGTCTGATGATTATCCGTGCATATCATGAGAGTCGTGGCGACTTGAAGCGCACCAAGGTGATTATCCCTGATTCAGCCCACGGCACCAATCCTGCTTCAGCTGCAGTATGCGGACTTGAGGTGGTAGAGGTTAAGAGCACTGCACAGGGTTTTGTGGATGTCAACGACCTGCGTGGTATTCTCGATGACACTGTGGCAGCAATGATGATGACCAATCCCAATACCCTCGGAATGTTTGAACAGGAGATTCCCGAGATAGCCAAACTCGTGCATGAGTGCGGCGGATTGATGTACTATGATGGAGCCAACCTCAACCCGATGCTCGGTGCTTGCCGTCCGGGTGACATGGGCTTTGATGTGATGCACATCAATCTTCATAAGACATTCTCCACTCCCCATGGAGGCGGTGGACCAGGTGCAGGACCTGTTGGCGTGCGTGCAGGATTGGAGCAGTTCCTTCCTGATGCATCCGCTGCCAGTTCTTTGGCAGATATCAAGGCAATCGACTTTACAAATTCTGACGGCGGAAAGATTTCCGTAGGACCATACCACGGCAACTTCGGTGTGCTGCTTCGTGCCCTCACCTATATCCTCACTCTCGGTCGCGAGAATATGAAGTTGGTGGGACCGCTTGCCACTCTCAATGCCAATTATATCAAGGAGTCGCTCAAGGACGAGTATCTCCTGCCCATCGAGGGACTCTGCAAGCACGAGTTCGTATTCGATGGTCTGCGCGACAAATCCACCGGTGTCACCACCATGGATGTGGCAAAGCGTCTTCTCGATTATGGATATCATGCCCCTACAATCTATTTCCCTCTGCTCTTCCACGAGTCGCTCATGATCGAGCCCACCGAAAACGAGAGCAAGGACACTATCGACGGTTTTATCGCCATGATGCGCAAGATTGCCGAGGAGGCACGCACCAATCCCGACATAGTGAAGAGTGCTCCCCACAATACTCCCATCGGACGTGTGGATGACGTGTTGGCAGCCAAGCAGCCTGTTGTTAAATTCAGGGATATACAATGAATTCAGACATTATTATTATAGGCAGCGGTCCGGGTGGATACCGTACCGCTGCATATGCCGCTTCAAAGGGCAAGACTGTGACCATCTTCGAGGAAGGCCATCTCGGTGGCACTTGTCTCAACGTGGGTTGCATCCCCACCAAGACCTTTGCCCGCTCGGCTGAGGCAGCTGGTGAGATGCGTAATGCCGCTGCCCTCGGATTGAAAGCCGTCGAACCGGAGTTCTCCCTTGCCGACATAGTAGCACGCAAGGACGGTATTGTTGAGCAGTTGCGTCAGGCTATCGCTGCCGTACTCTCTGCTCCTGGTATCACACTTGTCAATGCCAAGGCATCGTTTGTTGATGACCACACCGTTGAGGCTGCTGGTGAGCGCTACACTGCCGATACCATCATTATCGCCACAGGTTCCACTCACAAGTCATTGCGTCTTGAGGCTCTCGACGAGGACATGCTGCTTACATCCGACACTCTTCTCTCACTTACTACCTTCCCCCGTCGCCTCTGCATTGTGGGAGCAGGAGTGATAGGAATGGAGTTCGCAAGCATCTTCCGTCAGTTGGGAGCCGAGGTAATGGTTGTTGAGTTCCTTAAGGAGTGCATTCCAGCCCTTGATTCCGACATAGCCAAGCGTCTTCGCAAGCAGTTGGAGAAGCAGGGAGTGGAGTTCTATATGCAGTCGGCAGTGAAGAAGATTGCTGATGGATGCGTTACCTTCGAGCGCAAGGGCAAGGAGCAGAGTATTGAGGCCGACAAGGTTCTGATGGCAGTGGGACGTCGTCCTGTTGTCGAGGGATATGGACTTGAGAATACTACGATTGAGCATGATGCCCGCGGTATCGTAGTAGATGACAACATGCAGACCAATGTTCCCGGTGTATATGCCATTGGTGATGTCAATGCCCGTATGATGTTAGCCCATGCAGCCACAATGCAGGGCCTTCATGTAGTGAATCATATACTTGGCATTCCCGACAACATCCGTCTTGACATTATGCCTGCCGCAATCTTCACCAATCCCGAGGCAGCTTGTGTGGGCAAAACCGAAGATCAGTTGAAGGCAGAGGGCGTTGAGATAGAGGTGCGCAAGAAGATGTATCGCACCAACGGTCGTGCCTTGGCGATGAACGAGGCAGAGGGATATATCAAGCTCTGCGTCTCCGCCACCGACGGACTCATCCTCAGTTGCCATGCTTTTGGAGCGCATAGTGCCGACATAGTTCAGGAGGTGAGTGCCCTGATGTGCAAGAACACCACTCTTCAGGAGTTGCACGAAATGGTGCATATCCATCCTACATTAGGTGAAATGTTACAGGAAATATAGTCAAAATTCCCCTGTTTAACAAAAAATAAAGCAGAAAACTGCAAAAAAACTGCAAATTATTTGGTAGTCTCGAATATTATGCCTACCTTTGCACCCGCAAATGAGAAATCATTTGTTTCTTAAGGCGGGGTGTAGCGCAGTTGGTTAGCGCACACGTCTGGGGGGCGCGAGGTCGCTGGTTCGAGTCCAGTCACCCCGACTTAACAACAAAGCCGGTCAATCGAAAGATTCGACCGGCTTTGTTGTTTTTTGGCGATTAATAATATAATGCGCAGCCAATAGGAGCGCGGGCGGGACGCCCGCGGCTAATATCCATAAGTATAGAATGTATAATATTGTTAAATACAATAATAATTGGGGAAAATATTCAAAACTCCTGATATTTTAACAAATTTCCTTTGTTATATCAGAAATAATGCGTATATTTGCAGCAAAAATTTACTATTTGTATGGTACATAATGATACTAATGAAGCTGAAAAAGTGCATTTTGCAGTTATGGCAATAGGAGCAGCAGCTGACCTTATGGGGATTACACCTTCAGAAATGCATGAACGCCTTGACAAGGTCGGACTTGTCAAGAATCTACTCTTTGATTTGTATGATGTAGAACATACCCAAAGCTTGGAGTATGTAGCAGAGGATGTTGTAGAAGCATTGCATAATTGGGAAATAAACAAATAATATATTATGATGATGGTAGCGGTCAAAGAGTACCGCTCGTAGCGCACGAATGAGTACCGGCAAATCGCTCTGTTGCGAGTGCCACCTTTCGATTGCAGATGGCACTCACATTTCAGAGTCTTGTCACGCTGCGATGAGAAGTGCGTTTCGT
>JALFCW010000098.1 GCA_022771625.1 Prevotella sp. | reverse complement strand
ACGATGCCCTCGACGTGTTCCCCACCCACGGCACAGGTGGTATCTTCGGTACGGTGCTCACGGGTATCTTTATCCAAGAGGGTCTCGTGGCTGGCACTACCGAAGGATTCATCATCTTCCTCTATCATCTCCTTGCCGTGGTGATGGTGATTGTATATACCTTCGTAATGAGTTACCTCGGTTACTGGCTCATCGACCTTTGTATTCCGATGCGTGTGTCTGAGTACAGTGAGCGTGTTGGTCTCGACTACAGTCAGCACGATGAACACTATGGTCTTGCTCACGTAGGTGAACGTGAAATTGCGGAATACGAACAACATATCGAGCGCAAGAACGGCAAGTAACCATATCATATTATCATTTAAAGCCGCCTGATGCGTGATGCATCAGGCGGCTTTAGTTTTAAAATGAAACCTCCAAACATTTCTGGGGATTATTCACGAAAAAAGGTGGCGACAGCATTGCCGTCGCCACCCATATAAATGATGAGTATTTAATTATGATGTATCATCTTAATGAAATCTCACGGCTTATCTCCTAACACATTTGATACAACTTTGAATTCCTTCAAAATTCCATGTAATTGAGGATTATTGCGTTCAACAATAATCGATACTATGATTTCCTGCCCTTCCACAAATGCAGATGAAGTATCAAAACAATATTTGTCATCTTTATCCTCTTGCTTTAGCCAACGAAAGAAAAGACGATTACGCGCTTCTTCACGTTTATCTTTGTTGTCGCAAATATAAAGTAGAACATCATGGTTAACACGAAAGAACTCATTTATTATGGCAACAATTGTAGCCTGGATATTTGCATCATAAGGAGTATGACGATTGTCTTTATTGAAAATGCCAAATTGGTAAGCCATACATCCACCAAGTTCAAATTCCTCATTAAATGCCACACTATAATTCACACCATATGTAGTAGAAAACCAAAAGTCACCATTAGGTGTTTTTACTACTATATATGGTGCAAATTCGTTAATTCTGGATAATGAAAGCTCGTTCATAATTTAGGCTTTTCCATAAAGTGCATATATATCAGTATCCGCATTAGCCTTAAATCGCTCTTCCATTTCTTTCTTATGTTCAAGAAGTTGTTTGCACTTCTTTATCCATTCTTCTTTTGATAAACTCTTCATAGTCATAACTCAAATTTGAAAACCTCTAAATTCACGCCGCAAAGATACGAAGAAATAATGAAACCTCCAAACATTTCGGGGGATTATTCACGAAAAAAGGTGGCGACAGCATTGCCGTCGCCACCTATATAAATGATAAGTATTTAATTATGATGAAGGGGAATCATCATTACTCTACTGGAACAATGCTCCAACGACCAGTTATATCGTTGAGGTAGAAATCGTATGTACCGGCTGGAACATTGATGTTCTCACCGCCTGGCTGGAAGTAGTAAGTCTCACCGATAGGTGTCTCCTTGTCGGCAGAACCCCAGTTTACTGTCCAATCATGGTTTGCACGGAACTTCAAACCTCCGGCAGATTCAATAGTAACGCGAGCGTACCAGTTGTGAGGAGCCTTCTCAAGCTGCTGGAGGTCGATGTCTCCACCCCAACCGTTGAAATCGCCAATGAGCGATACAGATGTATACTCAGCAGAAGGAGTTACAGCCTCCCAAGAGTAGGTATTGTCGTTCATGTTGATAGTCAAAGTGTAATACTCGCCCTTAGTTGGTGCCTGGAATGACTTGGAATCCTTGTTAATGAGGGTTCCTGAAGCAGAACCGTCGCCGTCAACAGCTGTACCCCATGCATTTTCCCAAATGCCAAAGTTCTTTGCATCCCAAATCTTGAGGTCCCAAGCGCCTGACCATTGTGTGGTGTAGCTGTAGATGTTTCCTCCGTGGGCATAGAACATGCAGCTCATATCCTTGTCGCTCCATCCCTGAGGATTTCCCACTACATAGTAGCGAGCCTCGGCACGCTTAACGGTGTAGGTGTAGTTGTTGATGTCGAGAGTAATCTCGAATGTACCACCACCACTGATGACTGGAGTCTGAACCTCACCCAATTCAGGATCATTAGGCCAAACAACATAGTTGAATAGACTATTATCGCCATTTACAGCGCAACCCATAGCCCCCTGATTGATAGAATCCCAATCGCCAGAAACGAAGTGGCTTCCCTGATAGAACTTGAACCAGTTGTCACCATCGCCTGTTGTAACTGTTGCAGTGTAAGTTCCGTCACCATTGTTTTGCATCCAGGTTGGATTGGTTGCGTCCCAGTTTTGCCACTGTCCGAGCAAATAGTATCCTTTGGCATCCTCTGCTGGGGTTGGAACAGTTTTAACCTGTGTCACAGCCTCAAATGCAGGTAGGTCAACAGCATCTCCATTGGCAAGGTTCGCAGCATATTCCACTGCAAGTTTAGGAGTGCGTGTTGTGTATGCTCTTGACTGATAGATATCGCGTATAGTGTTTACATACTCGCTTGTAAGGACGCAGATGTCATTACCATTTGTGAACGCATTGATTTTCTGACCTTCAAGAGTAACGTTTCTTACGCTGAATCCAACCACTTCTGGGCTTGCAGATGAAAGAGACTGCAAGCGAAGTGTGTCCTTCGTTGTGGGAAGAGTCAGGTTGGCATCAGTGCCAGCATTAATCTGAGCTGCAAATTTTTCTACTGCAGCCTGCTCCTCATTTGTCTGTGGAGAAGCCCAATCGTCGTAATCGCCGGCGCAGCTGGCGAGCACAAGGCTCGCCATAGCTGCAAAGCTATATAAAAGTTGTTTCTTCATAATTGCCTAAATATTGAATTATTTTACTTCACCCTTATTAGTATCGAAGTTAACATAGAGTTTCTGACCCGGAGCACATGGTACGGAGTAAGCTTCGCCTACATTCGCTGCCCAGTTTTCAGGAATATCCATAGTACGCCAGAAGAGAGATCCGTTGAAAAGAGTGAACTCTGTGCGCCACCAATCAATGCTGCCCACCTTGATGTATGCGCGGAGCTCTCCAGAACCGGTGAATGCAGGAGACTCCCATGGAGTGGTTGCGTCGGCAGAAGGAGTCATCTCCCATGCTGCATTGCTGTCTGTCCAATCGCCGGTAGCATTACCGATAACATAAGCCTTGGCTGGCAGGATATGGAAGTGGTACTTAATGTCGTTGGTGCCTATTTCGGTCACTACATAGAGGCAGTACCATCCGCCGTTGGCAATCACGATGTTGCTTTCGCCTTCGCCAGAGATGCCTGCGCCAGCCTGGTCGTCGAAGTCAGTTACTCGTGAGTAGCCTCTCCAGTCACCTTCAAACTCACCCCACTTAATTTCACCTCCGTCTGGTGCGTAGAAGAGAGTGTAGAACTCACCTTCCATACCATAAACAGGCGCAAGGGCCTTCCATGTCTTCCATCCATCACCTATGCAAGAACCTACGATGTAGATTGAAGTAGGATGAGACAGTGTTGGAGGAACGTATGTAGCGAGAACGCTTGGCAGACAGATGGAGTTTGACGTTACGTCGTCGAAGGTCTGACCTGCAACCGAAGCGCGAAGTCTTACATAAAGTGCGCGAGCCTCTTTTGGATATTCAACGTCGCCGTTAGCCTCTGTGTAGAGATCGATCATTGCGCTGTTGATCTCTGCAGGGTCAACGCTCATGTTGGCTGTTGTGAAGAAAGTCTCCAGTTCCCTGTAGCTTGAGAATGACTGGTCTAAAGCCACCTGCACATAGTAGTTGACCACAAGAGGGAAACCGCCGAAATCTGGCTGTGAGCATGTCAGGTTAAGTCCGTTGGACGAAACCAGGTCGTATGTGTTGTTGGTGGCATTGGCAGGGAGATTCAGTTTGAACCCTGTCGTATTTGCCTTGAATGTAGGATTGCTGTCATCATCTTTCTCGCACGATGTAAGCGTGAATGCCACAAGAGCAAGGAGTGTGAATACGCTTCCTAATCTTAACATTATCTTGTTCATATTATTTCACTTTAAATTGTTCGTTATAATGAATTAATAACCGGCATTCTGGTGTTCTGCCATATTCGGGTTACCGTTGATGTCGTCGATAGGAATAGGATAGAACTTGAAGTGACTGTCAACACTCTGTCCTTTGGCAACTCCACCCTTCCAGTCCCAAATGTACTTCTTGCCTACAAACATGTCGAAGCGGTTGAGGTCCGAACGACGACGTCCTTCCATATAGAACTCACGGCACCACTCGTCGATTACGTCCTGCTCGGTAAGGTTGGTTAAAGCCTTTGCATTGGCACGGGCGCGGAGAGTGTTGATGTCATTAAGTGCAGCCTCAGTGTCACCAAGACGCCACTTTGCCTCTGCGCGAGTCATGAAAGCCTCAGCATAGCGAAGCAATGGAATGTCGGTGTCAGGGAATTCAACGTCGTTGGTAGTGCCACCATCGGTGCGGATGTTCTGCCACTTCACGATTGAGATACCATCGAGGAAGTTAGCCATCTTCTCAACATGGAGCTTGCGGATGCCACCGCCACGTCCTGCGTAGAAGAGAGCGCGGTCGTCGCCAGCTGCTGCAAGGATGCTCTTGGTGTCAGAACCATCTTGTGCATCTAGGGCTATAATATCAGCCTCCGTCGCATCATCTGGAGCCTTTTCTGAAGACATCGGTATGTTTTCTGCCGGGAAGAACTTCTGGATAAGGTTTGGACGTGCATAATTACAGCTCCATCCGTTAGTAGTTCCCATATAAGGCATACCTACTATACGCATAGAGGAAACGAGGTAGTTAGCACCAGAGTAGCACTTTGTGCTCTTGCCATCCTGACGGATAGGAAGGATTATTTCCTTCATAGCCTCAGGGTTTTGGTCGTTGTCTGCCATGAACACCTGTGCATAGCCAGAGTATGTAAGACCATTTGTCGGGTGAGCCTTTGGCGTTTTAGCCAATGCGTACTTGCCGCTATTGATTACCTTGTCGGAATATTCTACTGCCTTCTGGTAGTCCTTTACTGCTCCGTCTGTGTAAACTGCAGAGTTGAGGGCAAGACGGGCATGGAGAATGTAGGCTGAACCCTGATCGGCACGACCGAAGTTAGCAGAAGAATTGAACTCGCCTATTGGCGCCAGTTCGCTTTCAATCTCTGTCAGCTCATTGTCTATCCAGTTGTAGAGTTCCTTGCCTTCCATACAAACAGGGAGTGCGTCAACGGCATAAGTCTCGTCCTTGAAAGGAGCCTTGTGCCAAAGGTCAAGGAAGTACCAATAGTAGAGAGCGCGAAGGAAGCGAACCTCAGCACGATATAGCTTATAATTGGAATCCTCAGCCTTGTCTGCAGTATTAGCAAGATAGAAGTTGCAAAGCGTGAGGTTGAAGCCAAGGCGCTGGTAGCACCACTGTACACGTGGAGAGCTGCTGTTCCATCCGATACTTGTAATCTGTGGGATGTCGGTATCGGTTTGCCAAGCCCAGTTGCACTCGTCGGTTGGCTGCTCCATGAGGTTGAATGTTGTACGGTAGAAGCCTGATTCTCCCTCGTCGCTGCTGATGTCGCTGTTTCCTGCCGGTCCCTTCTGACCTGTAAGTCCCATTGTCGAATAGATTTTTGCCAAGAGTTGCATATCCTCATATGTGCTTGAGGTCTGCGGGTCAATTGACGATATGTTCAAATCGTCAGCGCATGAAGTCAGTCCCATCGACAAAAGGCCGACAAACGCTGTTTTAATAAATATCTTTTTCATATTCTGTCAAAAATTAGAAGTTAAGATTTAAACCAAGCTGGAAGCTCAATGGACGTGGATACGGGTTCTTGTCCACACCGTCTGAAACTTCCGGGTCGATACCCTTGTACTTCGTAATGAAGAATGGGTTCTGTACATTGAAGAACACACGACCTGACAATTCCTTGAAGAGCTTGCTGAAAGAGTAGCCGAGTGTGATGTTTGAACACTTCAGGTAGCTTGCGTTACGTACAAAGTAGTCTGACAGATAGTACTCTGTAGCGCCTGTTCCTGTGAATCCGAGTGCGATAGCCTCTGGGTAGGTGTTATGGAATGCACTGTTGTAGTAGATACCTGAAGCACTTGTTGCACCGAGGTTTGACAGGTGGTCATAGTAAACGTAGTTGCCGAGTGAGGCATGGAATGCTGCACTGAGGTCCCAGTTCTTATAGAGGAACTTGGTAGTGAAGCCCATGATAACGTCAGCAGCAGGCTTCTTATAGAAGTACTTGTCGCTTTCGTTAATCTTGCCATCGGCGTTGCGGTCAACATAGAGACCTTCGATTGGTTTGCCAGCCTCGTCGTAAACTTGCTGGTAAACGAAGAAAGAGTTAGCTGCCTCGCCTACACGATTTGCCTGTATCTGAGTACTGTTACCGCGAGAAATCGTGGTACCAGTCTTGATGTAGTAGTCTGCATCGCCGTTGCCACCTGTAAGAGAGGTAATCTCATTGTGGTTCCATGAAACGTTGTAGCTGATGTCCCAAGTGAAATCCTTGGTCACGATAGGCTTAGCGTTGATAGCGAACTCAAGACCGTAGTTCTTCAGTGTTCCGATGTTCTTTGTAAGAACAGAAGAGAAGTTTGTACCAACAGGAATGGTCACGTCGTTCAAGAGGTCTTTTGTCTCACGATAGTAACCATCAATGTTCATTGTGATTCGGTTGCGAAGAACGGCGAAGTCGATACCTGCGTTATATGTTGTTGTTGTCTCCCACTTCAGGTCTGGGTTGTAAGAAGAAGGACGCATGGTGTTGTAGTACTGATCGCCGATAGGATACTGGGCATACTGGTCGCTGATAGTGTAGAGCGGAGTGTAGCGGAAGTCGCCGTTGATATCCTGCTGACCTGTCTGACCCCAACCAAGGCGGAGTTTGAACTCGTCGAGCCAGTTGACGTCCTTCAGGAATGCCTCATTGTTGATCTTCCATGCCAAAGCCACTGATGGGAAATAACCCCACTTGTTGCCATCGGCGAAGCGAGAAGAACCATCGGCACGCATTGTTGCTGTGAGCATGTAGCGGTCGAGCAAGGTGTAGTTGAAACGGCCGAAATAAGAAACGAGTGTGTTGTGTGTAGCCCAAGCGGTCTGTTCGCGCAGACTTGGTTTGTATGCCTCACCAGTTTTTTGATCTGTTCCCTGACCGAAGTTGTAGCCAGAACTGTGGTAGTGGCTTTCCTCGGCACCTGCCATGATGTCCACGTTGTGTGCACCAAACTCATGCTGGTATTGTGCGTAAGCGTTAGCTGTGATGCTGTACTTTTTGTAGTGAGTCTCGCCGTCCCATCCATAGTAGTTGTTGCTGTAAGAATATGGAGAGATAACGTCTGTCTGCTTCGACTTCGTATATTGTCCACCATAGCTTGCGTGGATGTGCAGGTCCTCGAAGCCATGAATCTGGTAGTCAACCTCGAAGTTGCCGGTGAAGTCGTTGGCATTAGCCTTGCACTCCTTGTTCTCAAGAAGAGCCAGGGGGTTCTGTGGAGCGTTAGGGTTGCTGGTGTACTTCCACTCTGGGTCAGAGAAGCTCGCTCCCTGAGCAGGCTGGTAGTATCCGTTGAAGAACTTCGATGTCTCGTCGTTTGAATAAACCGGCTGTGTCGGGTCCATGCTGAGAGCAGCGCCTACAGCACCACCTGCGTCAGCATAGCGGTTCTGCTCGTTCATGTACTTAGCTGTGATGTTGAACTTCAGGTGGTCGTTGAAGAATGTAGGAGCCAAGTTGGCAGAAACATTGGCACGACGCATCCATGAAGTCTTGACAATACCGTTAGAGAGGTTGTAACCTGCACTGACGCGGTATGGCATATTCTTCAAACCGCCACCTATAGAGATGTTGTGTGAAGTAGAAACGGCTGTGCGGAAAATCTGGTCTTGCCAGTCTGTGTTGGCACTGCCCAGCTTCGAAGCGTCAAGTCCCTCAATACCACTAATGAACTCGCGGTACTCATCACCAGAAAGAGCGTCATATTTCTTCTGAATGGTAGAAATAGTCACATCGCCGTTGTAGCTAATCTGAGGAGCTGTGCCTGTGCGGCCTTTCTTGGTAGTGATAATGATCACACCGTTAGAAGCACGGCTACCATAAATAGCTGTGGCAGAAGCATCCTTCAAGACAGTGAAGCTTTCGATATCGTTAGGGTTAACCATAGCGAGCACGTTGGTCATACCAGTGGCAGTGCTGTTTGAAATGGTCAAACCGTCAATAACGATAAGAGGGTCGTTAGAAGCGTTGAGTGATGAACCACCACGGATACGTATTGTCGCTCCAGAACCAGGAGAACCTCCAGCTGTGACTACATCCACACCGGCTATCTTACCAACCATCATGTCCTGAGCGTTGTTGGTGATACCCTTTGACAACTCATCCGGCTTGATAGCAGTAACCGAACCAGTCAAGTCGTTCTTCTTTGCACGACCATAACCGATTACGACTACGTTCTCGAGCACCTGGGCGTCGTCCTTAAGGATTACTTCTACATTGGCGGCAGCCTTCACGTTGGCGGGCTGGTAGCCAATATACGAGATGTTAAGAGTGGCACCTTGCTCAGCTTTGATAGTAAAGTTACCATCGAAGTCAGTAATCGTACCACCGTTAGTACCTGCAACCCTTACGGTTGCACCGATGACCGGTTCGCCTGCGGAGTCCTTTACATGTCCTTTGACTGTAATCTGGGCGTAGGCACCGATTGAAAGAACGAGGCCGAATAGCACGACCAACATTCTAAGCGGAATTCTAAAATTTACCTGCTTCATCATACATTATTATTTATTATTACTTTAGTTATTGAAAACTCAACTTTTTTCGGTCTTGTTTCCGGATTAATTATTTTTCTCGGTGCAAAGGTAGGATTTCTTTGCTTATCTTATCCATTTTTTGACATAAATCATCAATTTTCTCTGCGCAATCGATTGCGCAAAGTTTAATGCAATATTATTAAACGTTTGTGCGTGTATATAAATAAAAAGCAATAATTTTGCTCACGAAATCAAATCAATAACGATGAAAGAGAATGTTCAACTGACAATGAAAGACATTGCACGCGAGTTTAACACCTCGGTGGCAACAGTGTCGAGAGCGCTCAAGGACTCGCCAAGAATCAGCGAGGAGAAACGGCGTGCCATACAGCAATATGCCAAGGAGCACAACTTTTTCCCCAACTTCCTTGCAGAGTCGTTGCGCAACAGCAAGGTGATGCAGCCTAAGATTATCGGGGTTATCGTGCCCGAATTGGCCCACTACTATTTCTCCACAGTCCTTGCCGGTATCGAGGAAGAGGCCAGGGCAAGGAACTATCGCATCATGGTTGCACAAAGTAATGAGAAATATGAACGCGAGGTGAAGATATGTCAGTCGTTCTATGAGAATAAGGTATGCGGCATCATCGTGTCGCAAGCAAAGGATACAACCAAGTATGACCACTTTAACCAACTTTTGCAAAATGGTGTTCCATTGGTGTTTTATGACCGTATTTGCACTGGTGTGAATGCCGACCGAGTGGTGGTGGACGACTATCAGGGAGCATATAATGCTGTAAGCCATCTCATCGAAACCGGTTGCAAGCGTATTGCTTTCTTCGGTTCGCCAATGACTCTTGAAATATCCAAGAACAGGTTCAACGGATATAAGGACGCCCTTAAGCGTCATGGGATAGAATTTGACGAAAAGCTAGGGCTCTTCTGCGACAATCGTTCTGACGCAGAAGCAATAACCCCCGAACTGCTGAAAAAAGATGATCACCCTGATGCTTTCTTTGCCGTCAACGACGACACTGCCATAGGCATTATGTATGCCGCCAAGCGCATGGGTTTCAAAGTGCCGGACGACATTTCCATCTGCGGATTCACCAATGGTCAGCGTGCCATAGCCTGCGACCCCATGCTCACCACTGTGGAGCAGCGAGGCAAGCGTGTGGGCGAAGAGGCCGCCGACATCCTTATCGGTCATGTCGAGGGAACAATCCCACGCAACAAGGTGGAGAGAAGAATCGTCAGAACAAGACTGATTATCAGGGGGACGACGAGGTGATTTTTTTAAAATTTAAAAATTAAAGAATGAATAGATATGAAAAAGCAAAGACCTGATTTATCCTTTATGAAACTGTGGAATATCAGTTTCGGATTCTTTGGAGTGCAGATTGCCTACGCACTCCAGAGTGCGAATATCTCACGCATATTCGCCACACTTGGGGCTGACCCTCATTCACTGAGTTATTTCTGGATACTGCCGCCATTGATGGGTATTGTGGTACAGCCAATAGTAGGAACACTGAGCGACAAGACATGGTGTCGTTTTGGTCGTCGCATACCTTATTTATTTATAGGAGCGGCAGTGGCGGTGCTCGTGATGTGCCTTCTGCCCAATGCCGGTTCGTTTGGCATGGCAGTAAGTACGGCAATGACCTTCGGACTCTGTTCGCTTATGTTCCTCGACACAAGTATCAACATGGCTATGCAGCCGTTCAAGATGCTCGTGGGCGACATGGTCAACGAGAAGCAGAAAGCTCTCGCCTACTCCATCCAGAGTTTCCTATGCAATGCCGGTTCTCTTGTGGGTTATGTCTTCCCGTTCCTGTTCACATTCCTGGGCATCAGTAATGTGGCAGCCGCCGGCGTAGTTCCAGACTCTGTTATCTACTCGTTCTATGTGGGAGCAGCCATTCTCATCCTGTGCGTCATCTACACTACAGCCAAGGTGAAGGAAATGCCGCCGAAGGAATATGCTGAGTATCACGGACTTGACAAACCGCTCGACGAGGAGAAGGTGAATGTGTTCAAACTCCTAAAGGACGCCCCCGCAGCCTTCTGGTCGGTGGGACTCGTGCAGTTCTTCTGCTGGGCAGCATTTATGTACATGTGGACATACACCAACGGCGGTATTGCCGAGACTTGTTGGAATACAACCGACACAGCCTCCCTCGCCTATCAGGATGCAGGCAACTGGGTTGGAGTTCTCTTTGCAGTGCAAGCCATCGGCAGTGTGTTATGGGCTGTTGTGATTCCTCAAATCAAGGACCGCAAGATAGCATATAGCCTGAGCCTTGTGATTGGTGGTATAGGATTTATCATGATACCATTCATCCACAACCAGTACTTGCTATTCCTGCCATATTTCATGATTGGTTGCGCATGGGCAGCCATGCTTGCCCTTCCATTTGCCATCGTCACCAATGCCCTCGAAGGTCATGGTCACATGGGAGTATATCTCGGACTCTTCAATGGCACCATCTGCATTCCTCAGATTGTGGCAGCCGCATGTGGAGGTATTGTGTTCCAGGTTATTGGAGGTAGACAGTGTGACATGCTCATGATTGCCGGAATACTGCTTGTAGTAGGTGCGATATGCGTATTTGCAGTGAAGGACCGCACCCTCAAACAGGTAGAATCCGCCAATCCACGAGAAGACTTGATGGATATGTAATACAGCCGGAAATGGGAATCTGTGCAATCGATTGCACAGATTTTCCCCATATTCCTAAAGATTTACTTGACCTATTGAGATATTTTTATTAATTTTGCAGCGAAATAACAACGATTGAATTATGACAATACTATTGAACCTATCGTACAACACCGTTTTCGGTGAAGAAATTGTTGTCAACCTTATAAAGGGTGACAACGCTCAGGATATTGTACAACAGAAAATGAACACCCTCAATGGCAGCGAATGGAGTTGTCGCATCAATGTGCCTGAGGGCATTGACTTAGTCAACTATTTCTATAGTGTGGAGAAAAACGGAGTGACATCCCGTCAGGAATGGCAACTGCAACCACATATTCTCAAACTGTCAGCATCTAAATCCACCACATTCGTGGTCTATGATCATTGGAACGACATTCCGGAAGATGCATATATGTATAGCTCAGCTATCACCGACTGCGTGTCCAAGCGTGCCAAGAGCAAAACGGTGAAGACAACATCCTCACAAGCCATCATCATCAAGACCAAGGCTCCCCAACTGCGAGCCACAGAGCGTCTCGCCATCATGGGAGACGGTAAGGTGTTCGGCAACTGGGAAGCCACCAAGGCCATACAGATGGAGGAGTTTGCACCCAACGAGTGGATGGCAGTTATTGATGCCAAGAAGGTTAAGGGCAACCGACTTGAGTTTAAATTTGTTGCCCTCGACGAGAAGATTGACTACACCCCTCTTTGGGAGACACGCAACAACCGCACCATCGACCTGCCCCAGCTCAAAGACGACGAGACAGTGGTATATGATCTCGACATTGCCTTCTTCCCCATCTTCGCATGGAAGGCTGCAGGAGTCGTTGTACCTATATTCTCACTGCGCTCTGAAGGCAGTTTCGGAGTTGGAGACTTCGGCGACCTCAAGTTGATGGTCGATTGGGCTGCAAAGACCAGTCAGCGCGTCATCCAGATACTCCCCATCTACGACACCACCATCACCAATACATGGACAGACTCCTATCCATATAACAGTATAAGCATCTACGCACTGCATCCTCAATATGCCGACCTTCGCCAACTGCCCGAACTGAAAGATGCCGAGGCAAAGGAGCGTATGGAGACATTGCGCAAGGAGCTGAACGCACTGCCTCAGATTGACTATGAGCGTGTGAACAATGCCAAGCGCGAATACCTGCGCCTGCTCTTCGAACAGGAGTTTGCTGCAACAAGCAAGAAAGCCACATTCAAGAAGTTCTTCGACGACAACAAGGAGTGGCTTGTACCCTATGCCGCCTTCAGTTTCTATCACGAGAAGTACGGCACTGCCACATTCTCAGAGTGGCCCGACCATCACACTCTGCCCGACGATGAGCGCAAGAAGATGGGCAAGGCAGGGACAAAAGAATACAAAGCCGTGGCATATTGGTATTTCATCCAATATATACTCGACTCACAATTGCGCGATGCCCATAGCTATGCACAGGCTAATCGTGTGCTCCTCAAGGGCGACATCCCCATTGGTATCAGTCGCGACGGTGTGGAGGCATGGGTAGAACCCAAGTACTTCAACCTCAACGGACAGGCGGGTGCTCCACCCGATGCCTTCTCTGCCAACGGACAGAACTGGGGCTTCCCAACATACAACTGGGATGCCATGCTTGCTGACGGATGCTCATGGTGGGTGCGTCGATTCCGCAAGATGGCTGAGTTCTTCGATGCCTATCGTATCGACCACGTCCTCGGTTTCTTCCGTATTTGGGAGATTCCAGCCAATGCCGTACACGGACTGTTAGGTCAGTTTGCACCATCACTCGGTATGACCCGCGAGGAGATAGAGGGCTACGGACTGCGCTTTGATGAAGATCGCTACACCCGTCCGTTCATCACCGACTGGACTCTCGACCGCATATTCCACGAGGATGCCGACAAGGTGAAGGAGATATTCCTCGACCGCCTCGATGACGAGCGATATCAGATGAAGCCAGAATACGACACCCAGCGCAAGGTAGAAGCATGGTACAAGGAGATGAAGAATGATGCGCAGCCTGATTCTTCATTCTTCATTCTTCACTCTTCATTTAAACTAGAGGACCTTCGCGACGGATTGTATGCCCTTATCAGTGACGTGCTCTTCCTGCGCGACCACAAGGACCCGAACAAGTTCCATCCACGCATTGGAGTTCAGCTCGACTTCATCTACGAGCAGTTGTGGGACAATGACAAGTATAATTTCAACCGTCTCTACAACGACTACTTCTATCGTCGTAACAACCAGTTCTGGTATCAGGAGGCTATGAAGAAGATGCCCAAGCTCACGCAAGCAACACGCATGCTTGTATGTGCCGAAGACCTCGGTATGGTGCCCGACTGCGTGCCATGGGTAATGAACCAGTTACGCATCTTGAGTCTGGAGATACAGTCGATGCCGAAGGACGATAAAGTACGCTTTGGCCATCTCTCTCGCAATCCCTACCGCTCGGTATGCACCATCTCTACCCACGACATGTCAACACTGCGCCAGTGGTGGGATGAGGACAACGAGCGCACACAGGACTACTATAACTCGATGCTCCATCGTGGTGGTGCAGCACCTCATCCACTCCCAGGATGGCTTGCCAAGGAGATTGTCTCGCGCCATCTCACGAGTCCCTCCATGCTCTGCCTCCTCTCATTGCAAGATTGGCTGTCTATCGATGAGCACCTGCGTCTTGCCGATGCCGATGCGGAGCGTATCAACATCCCGGCAAATCCACGCCATTATTGGCGCTATCGTATGCATCTCACCATCGAGCAACTCCTCGCCTCTGAAGATTTCAACCAGACCATTAAGGAATTGGTGAAGAACAGCGGAAGAGGATGAGGGATTAGGAATTAGGCAAAGCCCTGAAAGGGCGACATAACATAGCACAGGGTGTCAACCCTGTGTTTGGAAGCCTTCCCCCTCCCCTCCCTCCCCGCGCACCGTTGGTGCGCGGGGAGGGAGGAACAAAACCAAATTAAATAGGGCTTACGCCCTATCCTATGCTATGTCGCCCTTACAGGGCTACAAAAGAATGAAACGATAAAACAATAAAAAATAGGTATGAAAAAGATTATCACAATTCTTTCTGCTTTGCTGTTGCCGCTGATGGCAATGGCACAGAGCGTCAGTTCGCCTGACGGAAACGTAACTGTAAAGTTCTCTCTCGCTGATGGTGGCATCCCCACCTACGAAATGACTTATAAAAACAAGGCTGTGGTTAAACCCAGTAGATTGGGACTCGAACTTGCCAAGGACAAGCATGCCTCGAAGGGCAAGGACGAGACCGACCTTATGGACGGATTCAAGGTGACTAACACCAAGACATCCTCCTTCGACGAAACATGGACTCCCGTATGGGGTGAATGGTCCCAGATTCGAAATAATTACAACGAACTGGAGGTTAACCTCAACCAACCGTCTGCTGACCGTAATATCATCATCCGATTCCGAGTATATAACGAGGGATTCGGACTAAGATATGAGTTCCCACAGCAGAAATCGCTCAACTATTTCCTTATTAAGGAAGAGCACACCCAGTTTGCAATGGCTGGCGACCACACCGCATGGTGGCTTCCCGGCGACTACGACACTCAGGAGCAAGAGACACAGGAGACCAAGCTCTCCGAAATACGTGCCCGCTTCAAGAAGGCTGTCAACTGGGACAACTCATCAGTGTCGGTGTTCTCTGAGACTGGAGTGCAGACAGCCCTTCAGATGAAGACTGCCGACGGACTGTATATCAACATCCATGAGGCAGCATGCGAGGACTATGCCACAATGCACCTCAACCTCGACGACAAGAACTTCGTCTTCGAATCATGGCTCACTCCAGACGCCACAGGTCTGAAGGGTTGCATGCAGACACCTTGCCACACTCCATGGCGCACTGTAAAGGTGAGCGACGACGCACGCGACATGCTCTCCACCTCACTGACCCTAAACCTCAACGAACCTTGCAAGATTGAAGACACATCATGGATTCACCCGACAAAATACTGCGGTGTATGGTGGGAGATGATTGTAGGTAAGAGCACATGGGAATATGCCAGCGGTCTGCCTTCAGTAAAGCTCGGTGAGACCGACTACACCAAACTTACTCCCAACGGACGTCACGGTGCAAACACCGCCCACGTGAAGGAGTATATCGACTTCGCCGCAGCCAACGGTCTCGACCAGGTTTTGGTTGAGGGTTGGAACATCGGATGGGAAGACTGGGCAAATATGTGGAAGCGCGATGTCTTTGACTTCGTCACTCCCTATCCCGACTTCGACATCAAGTATCTCAACGAGTATGCACACTCCAAGGGTGTTAAACTGATGATGCACCACGAGACATCGTCGAGCACTCAGAACTATGAGCGTCATCTCAATGCTGCCTTCGACCTTATGAATAAGTATGGTTATGATGCAGTGAAGACTGGATATGTGGGAGATATCATCCCTCGTGGCGACCACCACTACTCGCAGTCGATGAACAACCACTATATGCATGTCATCAAGGAGGCTGCCAAGCATCATATCATGGTCAACGGACATGAGGCAGTGCGCCCCACTGGTCTTTGCCGCACCTATCCCAACCTCGTAGGCAACGAGAGTGCACGTGGCACCGAGTATGAGGCATTCGGCGGCAGTCGTCCCGATCACACGGTCATCTTGCCCTTCACCCGTCTTCAGGGTGGACCGATGGACTATACTCCAGGTATTCTCGAGACTCAGCTTAAGACATGGAGCGACAATCCCAACTATGTCCACACCACACTCGTAGGTCAGTTGGCTCTATATCTCACCATGTATTCTCCTCTTCAGATGGCAGCCGACCTGCCCGAGAACTACAAGAAGTATGACGATGCCTTCCAGTTTATCCGCGACGTGCCTTGCGACTGGAGCGACTCCAAGTATCTTGAGGCAGAGCCTGCACGCTACATCACCGTGGCACGCAAGGACAAGAAGAGCGACAACTGGTTTATTGGTGGCAAGTGCAATGAGACTGCACGCACTGCTGTGGTGAAGCTCGATTTCCTCGACAAGGGTCGCAAATACGAGGCCACCATCTATGCTGATGCCAAGGATGCAGACTACGAGAAGAACCCCAAGGCTTATACTATCAGCAAGAAGACCGTTAAGCAGGGACAGACCCTGAAGATCAACGAGGCTCGCGGTGGAGGTTTTGCCATATCACTAAAAGCCCTGTAATTTATTTTAAACCACAGAGATAAAGAGGAAAAGAGTTTTGTGAATACTCTTAATCTCTGTGGTTAAATATAAGAAATATTATCATGAGAATAAATAGAAAGATAACAACAACAGTACTCTCCATGATGTTAGCTAGTGGTACAATATATGCACAGCAAACATTTAATGAACTGACCTACACCAAGGATGTCTCTTCGTTCAAGCTCAACGCCCCATCGAAGGCAAGGAGCGTGAAGGTGAACATATATAAAGAAGGTATGGGTGGCACTGTGGTGAAGACAGTGAAAATGAAACGTACAGGCGACGATCTATGGACTGCCGACATCAAGGGAGACCTGAAGGGAATGTTCTATACATTCCAAGTGGAAACAAAACAGCAGAAGATGAACGAGACTCCTGGCGTCTTCGCCAAAGCCGTAGGTGTCAATGGACGTCGTGCCGCCATCATCGATATGGCAGAAACAAATCCCGAGGGATGGTGCTGCGACCAGAGACCTCTGACCAAGCAACCCACCGACCTTGTCATCTATGAGATGCACCACCGCGACTTCTCCGTGTCTCCCACCTCGGGATTGACCAACAAGGGCAAATTCCTTGCACTGACAGAACCCAAGGCTGTATATCACCTGAAGAATCTCGGTGTTAATGCCATCCATATCCTGCCTTCCTACGACTATGCTTCTGTGGATGAGTCAAAGCCCGACGTAGCGCAGTATAACTGGGGCTACGACCCTCTCAATTACAACGTGCCCGAAGGCTCATATTCCACCAATGCCGCATGCCCCATATCTCGCATCAAGGAGTTCAAGCAGATGGTTCAGGCCCTCCACAAGGCAGGCATACGAGTCATCCTCGATGTAGTGTATAACCACACCTTCGATGTTGACAATAGCAACTTCAATCTCACCTATCCCGGCTATTACTACCGCAAGACTGCCGACGGAAAGATTTCCGACGGATCTGGTTGTGGTAATGAGACAGCGAGCGAGAAACCGCTCATGCGCCAGTTTATGATTGAGTCGGTGCTCTATTGGGCAAAGGAATACCACATCGACGGATTCCGCTTTGATCTCATGGGTATTCACGACATCGAGACAATGAACCTTATCCGCAAGGCACTCGACGAAATCGACCCATCAATCTATATGTATGGCGAAGGTTGGAGTGCCGGTGCATGTGCATATCCCAACGACAAACTTGCTATGAAAGCCAATACCCGTCAATTAGACCGTATTGGTGCCTTCTGCGACGATATGCGTGATGCCATCCGCGGTCCATTTAGCGACGATCATAAGTCGGCATTCCTCGGTGCCATCCCCGGCAATGAGGAGAGCATACGATTCGGTATTGCCGGATGTATCTCACATCCTCAGATTGACATGAGCAAGGTGAACTACAGTAAGGCTGCATGGACCAACTCCCCGGCACAGATGATAGCCTACGTGAGTTGCCATGACGACATGTGTCTTGTTGACCGTCTCAAGGCAAGCATTCCGGGCATTACCCAGGAAGAAATTATCCGTCTTGATCTTCTCGCACAGACAGCAATATTCACCTCCCAGGGTGTGCCATTCATCCTTTCCGGAGAAGAGATGCTTCGCGACAAGAAGGGAGTACACAACAGTTTCAAGTCGCCCGACTACATCAACCAGTTGCCATGGGAGAATCTTGAGAAATATCCGCAGGTGTTCGACTACTACCGTGGTCTTACCGAACTGCGTCGCAATCACCCTGCCTTCCGCATGACCGATGCAGAGATGGTGCGCGAGAACCTCGAATTCCTGAAAACACCCGACAATGTTGTAGCCTTCCGACTGAAGAACAATGCCAACGGCGACTCATGGAGAGACATCGTGGTAATACTCAACTCCAACAAGACCTCCAAGACTATCACCATCCCCGATGGCCCATGGACATCCGTGTGCGAGGGAGGCCAGATAAACCTCGCCGGCATCTCTGAGTATAGAGGTTCTGAGATTGAGGTGGCTCCACAGGAGGCTCTGATACTTTATAATAAATAAAATCGATATTATGAAAAAGATATTAACCGCCTTGTTATTAGGCACAACATTAACTATGAACGCAGCAGTGAAGATTGACCGCATAGAACCAACAGACTGGTATGTAGGCCTGAAGGACGCAAGCCTCCAACTCATGGTATATGGCAAAGACATCAAAACTGCAGATGTAACAACCGATTACCCCGGGGTAAAGATCGACTCTCTCGTACGACTCGACTCCCCGAATTACCTTCTTGTTTATATGAATGTCAAGGATGCCCAACCAGGCACCATGACACTTCTGTTCCAGCAAGGCAAGCAGAAAAAGAAGGTGAACTACACCCTAAAAGCCAGGGAGAAGAAAGGTGAGGAGCGCTATGGATTCAGCAATGCCGACGTGCTCTATATGCTTATGCCCGACCGCTTTGCATCGGGTCGCACCGACAACGACCAGATAAAGGGATTGCGCCCTTACAAGAACGACCGCACGCAACCAAGTCTGCGTCACGGTGGTGACCTCGAAGGCATCCGCCAGCACCTCGACTATTTCAAGGAACTCGGTGTCACCGCATTATGGTTTACCCCAGTTCTTGAGAACGACTCGCCCGACCACGGCACACAGAGCACCTACCACGGTTATGCCACCACCAACTACTACCGTGTTGACCCTCGCTTCGGAAGCAACGAGGAATATCGTCAACTATGCGACGAGGCACATGCCAAGGGTATAAAGATTGTTATGGACATGATATTCAACCACAGCGGATATGAGCATCCATGGACCCTCGACATGCCTTCAAAGGACTGGCTTAACACTCCCGAATGGCTCTCCCCCGAGAACCAGGCCAAAGCCGTGAAGATGAAGACCATGGACGGAGCAGCAAAGGTGAACGACAAATATCAGCAGACCAGCTATAAGCTCACTCCAGTGGTCGATCCCTATGCCTCGAAGATTGACTTGCACGAAACCGTGGATGGATGGTTTGTACCCACCATGCCCGACCTCAACCAGCGCAATCCCCACGTCATCAAGTATCTCATCCAAAATAGTATCTGGTGGATAGAGACAGTGGGTATCGACGGCATCCGTATGGACACTTATCCTTATGCCGACCGCGACGCCATGGCACAATGGATGAAGATTATCGGCGAGGAATATCCTAACTTCAACACCGTAGGCGAGACATGGGTAACAGAACCAGCCTACACAGCAGCATGGCAGAAAGACTCCAAGCTCAGTGAGAAAAACAGCTATCTGCCAACAGTTATGGACTTCGCCTTCTACGACCGCATCAATCAGGCAAAGAACGAGGAGACCGACGCCTGGTGGAATGGTTTCAACCGCATATACAACAACTTCGTATATGACTATCTCTACCCCAACCCGTCGAATGTTATGGCATTCCTTGAGAACCACGACACCGACAGATTCCTCGGCGAGGGTAAGGACACTGTTGCTCTCAAACAGGCTCTCGCACTGCTGCTCACCGTCAACCGCACCCCGCAGCTATACTATGGAACAGAGGTGCTGATGAACGGTACAAAGCACATCACCGACGGCAACGTGCGCAAAGACTTCCCCGGTGGATTCCCCGGCGACACCAAGAACTGCTTTACCCGTGAGGGACGCACCCAGGCAGAGAATGCCATGTTCGACTGGCTCAGCCGCCTGCTCCACTGGCGTCAAGGCAATGATGTCATCATCAAGGGCAAACAGACACAGTTTATCCCCTTCAACGGCATTTATGTCATAGCACGCCAATATCAGGGCAAAACAGTACTCACCATCCTCAATGGCAACCGCAAGCAAGCCGACATGCAGCTCGACCGCTATGCCGAGGTAATCGGCAATACCACAGCCGCCAAGGACGTTATCACCGGTCGCACTGTGAAGCTCGACAAAAAGCTCAGCCTCAAATCACGACAAACTCTTATACTTGAATATTAATTAGGAATTAGAAATTAGGAATTAGGAATTATAACTCTAAAAAAACAAAATGACTACACTTAGTATTGTGATTGTGGCGGTTTTCTGTATTGGCTATCTACTCATAGCCATTGAGAGTGTCACCAAAATCAACAAGGCGGCAATAGCCCTGCTGATGTTCGTGTTCTGCTGGACACTGTTTATGATCGACCCTGGAGAATATATAGCTGGGGCAGTTGGAGAAATGAAGGCTTTAGCCGTGAGCGAAGTGATGGAAAAGCACCTGGGAAGTACAGCCACCACACTGTTCTTCCTTATGGGTGCCATGACCATCGTCGAACTGGTTGACCAGAACGGCGGATTCAACTTCGTGCGCGACATGCTGAAGACCCGCACCAAGCGCAAGCTCCTTTGGCGCATTGCCTTCATGACATTCATCCTGTCGGCCGTGCTCGACAACCTCACCACCAGTATCGTGATGGTAATGATACTGCGCAAGCTGGTAGAAAGCAAGAAAGACCGTCTTATCTATGCAGCCCTCGTGGTTATCTCAGCTAATTCCGGCGGTGCGTTCTCACCCATCGGCGATGTTACCACCATCATGCTTTGGAACAAGGGACTTGTTACTGCCGCAGGAGTTATTATGGAGATATTCATTCCGTCACTTGTGTCGATGCTCGTGCCTGCCTACATCCTCTCGCTCAGCCTTAACGGCAAACTCGAGGTTAGCGATTTCAGTCAGAACGAGCGTGTGGACAACCACCTCACCGAGGTGCAGCGCAAGACGGTGTTCTTCCTTGGCGTGGGCGGATTGGTGTTCGTACCAATCTTCAAAACCATCACCCACCTGCCGCCGTTTGTAGGCATCCTGCTCATCCTCGGCATACTGTGGACAATCACTGAGATCTTCTATGCCAACCTTGCACTTCCCGAAGAGCACGGCGGTATGCAGAAGCGCGTCACCAACATGCTATCACGTATCGACATGGGCACCATCCTCTTCTTCCTTGGCATCCTTATGGCAGTGGCATGTCTTGAGACCATCGGAGCCCTCGAACTCCTTGGCGACGGCCTCAACACCACATTCAACGGCAACCATTATCTTGTCACAGGAATCATCGGCGTACTCTCGAGTATTGTTGACAATGTGCCACTCGTGGCGGGTTGTATGGGAATGTATCCAGTGGCAGCAACAGGCGACATGGCTGTTGACGGAATCTTCTGGCAGTTGCTTGCCTACTGTGCTGGAGTCGGTGGTTCGATGCTCATCATCGGCAGTGCCGCTGGTGTAGTTGTCATGGGATTGGAGAAGATTTCCTTTGGTTGGTATATGAAGAAAATCACATGGATAGCCTTCATTGGTTATCTTGCCGGTATCCTCATCTATTGGGCAGAAAGAAGCATCTTCTTTTAATTAAGGATTAGAATTAGAAGAAAGTGAATACAAAAGTAAAAGGATATATTTTAGGAGCAATAGCGGCGGCGGCCTACGGTACAAACCCGCTATTCACCCTGCCCCTCTATGCGGAAGGAATGCACCCCGATTCGGTGCTTTTCTTCCGTTATCTGTTTGCAATACCCATCCTCGGACTAATGCTCCGCCAGAGGGGACGCAGTTTCAGGATTGGAAAAGGCGAAGCCGTCCCGATGATTATCTTAGGTATAGTATTCGCCCTATCGTCATTAACCCTGTTCCAGAGTTACAACTATATGGATGCCGGCATAGCCTCCACCATCCTGTTTGTCTATCCCATCCTCGTGGCAGTGATTATGGCTGTGATATTCAAGGAGCGACTGGGCATCAGCACATTGATATGCCTGCTTATGGCAGTGGGAGGCATTGGTCTGCTTTACAAAGCAGGCGACGGCACAACCCTGTCCCTCACAGGCACACTTCTCGTGATAGCCTCTTCTACGTCTTATGCCATATATATCGTTGCCATCAACAAGACGAGTCTGAAGGATGTTGCCACCCTGAAGGTTACGTTCTATGTCGTTCTTGTAGGATGGATAATGTTTGCAGCGCGTGCTCTGATGAGCGAAGGAGGCATACAGACCCCACCAGCCGACAAATGGTGGTTATGGTTATGTCTGATAGCCCTTGCTGTCTTTCCCACTGCCATTTCCCTCGGTTGCACCACTGGTGCCATCCAATACATAGGCAGCACACCTACCGCCATTCTGGGTGCCCTCGAACCAGTCACTGCCGTTTTCTTTGGCGTAACCATCTTCGGCGAGCAGCTCACTCCACGCATCATTCTCGGTTTTGTAATGATTATCACTGCGGTAAGTATTGTTGTGGCAGGTGGTAAGATTACTACACCACTTGTGAGATTCCGCAAGATGTTCCCAAGGATAAAGAGGAAGTAGAAAAAAAAGTTTGAAAACATCTGATACCATAATCTTGCGGTATTTGAATCTTTGAGTTATTACTATTACAATTTCTATATAAACCCGTCTTGAATTTGCAAGTATAGAGTTTCTTATTTATATTCCCCACTGCGGAACGTATATTCCGCAGTGGGGAATGTACATTCCACAATGGGGAACGTACGTTCCGCAGTGCGGAATATAAAACAAGTACCCTGCCCTTTTAAATTCCACTCGACTATCTTGATAAAATTACTTCCCTTGTCCATATACCTTTATTACTACTATTATGATAACGTGATTCAGCCAACTACCGGATTAATTATTATTTCCCTCCCCCTCACGCACCATTGGAGCATAGAATTTCATAGCCATACATCTGAGTAGTTACCAATTGCAGAAGTGGGTTAAACACTTTTAACATAGGTTACTGCATTTTTTGTTCCGAAACCCTTGCAAAACTCAAATAAAAGCTATATCTTTGCCGAAAAAAATATGGGATACGACACTTGACATTCTGAAAGGTATGAAAAAAAAGCAACTGAAACGACTGCCAGTAGGCATACAGACATTCTCCGAGGTGATTGACCTCGACTGTCTTTACATAGACAAGACTGAGTATATCTGGAATATGATACACCTCAGCAAATATACTTTCTTGAGCCGCCCGAGGCGGTTCGGCAAGTCGTTGCTTGTATCTACACTCCAGGCATATTTCGAGGGAAGAAAGGACTTGTTCAAGGGACTTTTCATAGAGAGAGTGGAGAAGGAGTGGACGGAATATCCCGTACTGAGATTTGATATGTCTTTGGGCAAACACATGGAGAAGGATCAGCTGGAACGATATCTTCTATATATTTTGGGAGAAAACGAGAAGCGTTTTGGCATATCTTCTGACTTCAAAGACCCTAATGTGCGATTAAAAAACCTAATTATTAATGTCTATGAAAAGACTGGGAAAAAGGTGGTCATACTTATCGACGAGTATGACGCTCCTTTACTTGACGTTGTTCATGAGGAGAAGACATTGCCTGTGCTCCGCAATGTGATGCGTAATTTCTACTCTCCGCTAAAGGCCTCCGACCCATATCTGCACTTTGTTTTCCTCACTGGCATCACCAAGTTCTCCCAACTCAGTATCTTCAGCGATCTTAACAACCTTAAGAACATCTCCATGCGCACCGACTATGCAGGAGTGTGCGGCATAACCGAGGAGGAGATGCTGACATGTATGTCGGACTATATCGACGACTTCGCTGAGGCTCAGCAGATAACCCGTGAAAGAGCAATCGAGGGACTAAAACAACAGTATGACGGCTATCATTTCACATGGCCATCGCCAGATATTTACAATCCTTTCAGCCTCCTTAACGCCTTTCAGGATCACGACTACACAAACTATTGGTTTGGTTCTGGCACTCCCACATATCTCATAGAGATGTTGCGTAAGTTCAATGTCGTGCCATCAAAAATTGGTAGTGGAAATGTGCAAGCAAAATCCTTCGACGCTCCCACCGAGAACATGAGGAACATTATCCCCTTGCTCTATCAGAGCGGCTACATCACGATAAAGGGATACAATCCGGTGTCAAAAAACTACAAACTCGACATCCCCAATAGTGAGATTCAGGCAGGACTGATGGAAAGTCTTCTGCCCGATTACGTGCATGAATATGCCGACGAGGGCAGCTCTATGATAGGCGACATGTATGCAGCTCTCTATGAAGACGACCTCGATGAGATGTTCCGCCTCCTGCAGGCTTATCTTCTCACCGTGCCTTATTGCGACAATGCCAACTCCGAGGGACATTACCAACAATTACTCTACGTAATCTTCTCGATCTTCGGCAGATACGTGGATGTGGAGGTTCATACTCCCACGGGGCGTGTGGATATTGTAATGAAGGCCACTAAGGCCTTGTATTTATTTGAGCTAAAGCTCAATATGTCAGCCCAGGCAGCCATAAAGCAGATAGACCTCAAGGACTACTCATCGAAGTTTGCCCAATCAGGGCTGCCCATAGTAAAGGTGGGCATCAATTTCGACCCCGAGCGCCGCACTATAAGCGATTGGAAAGTAGTAACTTCTGAATGAATTAATTCTGTGAAAAGATGATATAAAATTAGGGGCGACCTCGCATCACTGCGCTGCCGCCCCTTCGCTGTTTATTGATAGTAATTAGTACGGAAAATATAGTTAAAATCTTATGAATCCGATTATTCTACATAACATGCCGAGGTGAACATCTCATACCATGAGCCGTCGCATACAAGGAATGCACGCACAGGCTGGGTGCCATCGCCGCAATTTTGCATTGAGAACGATTCCGTATAAACGGTATTGGCTGTAGTTGTCGTCACGGCATCCACACTGATGGTAGAACCATTTCTTGATACAGTCAATTCAACTGTCGCCCCATCCATATCGTTGAGGAATGTATCCCAATTGTAATTGCTTGTCAATGTGAAGCCGGCATCGGGATTAGCAATAGTGTTTCCTGTAGGCCACCAAGCATAGTTGTCGGCACGGAGTACAAAGTATTCCAAATAGCCATTTCCCTGACGTTCTACGTCATTGCTCAATGCAATCACCCAGTTGTTCCAGTTGTTACCCTTAGAAGAGTGGTTGACAAACTTCAACTTAAGTTTCTTGCCAGCGGGGATGCTATACGTATCAGAGAAAGCAGACCAAAAACCGGATGAGAAGTCTTGTGCACCAACAATCTGAACATTATTCTCCTCTTCGTCTTCATCAGCCTCATCTTCGTCGAGCGGTCCTACCCACTTGCCCCAATATGTCTTTTGGTTACTTGTAGTGTTATATTTACCGTAACCGGCATACACTATAGTAGTCTTGCGTGGAGTAGCTTCCCAGTCAACCTCACGTGCGAGATACAACTTTGTATTATTTATAGTCAATACATTCTCTACTGGGTCGAAACTCCACTCATAGCCCTGGTTCCATCCCTCTGTTACAGTATGGTCAGCGCCAAGAGTCATAGATTCAGACTTCTGGATTTCACCATACTTATATTCAATAGATATGTGCTCCCACTTACCAATGAGTTCTTCCTCAGTGATAGGAGCCTGTGGCACTGCACCATAACGCTCAGGCATCACGATAGGCCAACCAGTGTCAGTCCAACGAATGGCACGCACACCACCGAGCATTACAGCATTGCTATAGGCATTGCCATTATAGTTGGCTGGGAAACGTTGCTGAGAGGCATAATACCAATTGCCATTGCCATCCTCGAATACGGCGCAGTGACTGATGCCCACCCAACCATTATTACCACCAAGCTGATAAGGATGAGTGACAATGGGGAATGCATTACCACCCTTATTTGTTACATCTACCCCATTCATGCTCTTGTATGGACCATCGATATTCTCTGAACGCACTACACGGGTATTATATGGAATATCCAAACCATCGTATGCCATAAAGAGATAGTAGTATCCATCGTGATAGATAACCTCGGGAGCCTCAGAACCTTGCCAGCGGCTGCTCATAGCACGTGTATATACTCGCTTGCCGTATGCAGCCTCGTTTTCTATGCCCCATGGGTTGCCTTGTTCAGCCTTGGTCTTACCTGTCTCGGGATTGATTTCCACGGCAGCAAAACCGCTATGCCATGAACCATAAATGAGCCAGTGCTCACCCTCAGGAGTAATGATATACGAGGGATCGATGGCATTATACTTATAATAGCAACTCTCCCAAGCTGTCGGGGAAACATATATCTTTGAAAGGTCACGGTCGGAGTAATTGGTTACGACATATCCCTTGTCCTCCCATTTCGAGAGGTCTGAAGGGTCTGTAGTTTCCATCAATCCAATGAATGCGCGCTCACCCCAAGAAGTCTTGGTGGGGTCGATATAGCCTGGACATACGATGCAATAGTACATGCGATATAGCCCGTCCTTCACCTTGCGTGCGCATGGCGCCCAATATCCAAACTGAAGATCATCGCCGAAGTTTGTAGTACTGTTGTTAAGCCCCATGGCCTTGCGAATCTCGTTGAGCTTGGGCTGCACCCATGACGGCAAGCCATACATTGTGGCGCCCATATACTCCCAGTTGACGAGGTCCTTGGAGCGACGGCACTGGAAATGTCCGTGTTTGTTGCCCTGCACATCCTCATTATGAGGATTTCCATAACCGGCATCTGTGCAATACATATAATAATATCCGTCGTCAGCCTTCATCACCGTAGGGTCGTGCACATTGGCAAGATTCCACTTGGCGCGGTCAGCCCACGAACTGCCTGCAGTGATATAATAGTCGATATATGAGGGAGACTGATATTTCACAAGGTCAAGGTCGATACCGTCGAGCACTGACGCATTTCTCAGTTTGGATATATCATTAGCAGAAGAATATTCTCCGTTGGCATCAGTTGTTACAGACCACTTGTCGGTATCACCTTTCTGCTTGAAATACAATTTTCCACCTACAGTCTGCGCCGAGCCGTCCTTTTTCTTAATCACGAGTTCCTGTGCCGAAAGGGAAGCAAATCCCATCGTGCACATCAATATCAAAGAGAGGATTTTCTTGTTCATAATCACTTCAGTGTTAAATTGTTATTTCTTTATGAATTTCACTGTGGTCTTACCCACATTAAGCATATATACGCCAGAAGCAAGACGAGAAACATCAACGTTTGTATGATTGCCGCTTGTCACAGTCTTTACTTTGACAGCACCACCAGCAGAGACTACCGTAATGGTCTGACCTTCCTTACATCCTGTGATTGTAAGGCTACCTTCCACTACTTTTGAGAGCAGGGAGATACCATTGTTTACCACTACATTTGAAATGCCCGTAGCATCGAGTTGTGCAAAACTCACCTTGGTTACATCCTCAATAGTGCTATTGTCGGTCTTGACAATGCTCATCGTAGAGCTGCCGTCAGTATAGAGGATATATCCCACTTCGTTCATAAACACGGATTTACCATCCTGCGTAGTCATTGCCCATTTCAGGTCGGCGGCATTAGCTGCAGAAGCACATAGCAGCACAAAAGCCATTAAAAAGTTTCTCATAATTACTATCTGTTTGTTGTTAATAATATCGATGAATATGAAATTGAGAGGGAGGCTCGCGGGGGTAACCGCGAGCCTAAAGCCTCTCAAAACAGTTAGGTCATATTCTGAATGAATAATTATTCAAATACGAGGTGACATGTATCGACTGTGAATGAAACGAACAAGTCGCTTGGATCCACGTAACGGATACCGAGATAGTACTGGATATAGTCGATACCGTCTGTGCCGTGCATAATGCACTGTACATCTGCAGTTCCATTATTACAGTTAGTAACCCATACAGTACACTTTGCACCATTCATTGCCGCGAGCCATGTAGCCCAGTCTGCCTGGCCACCAGAAGTCTGGAGATAAGGATTGCCATCATATCCGGCACCCCATCCGAAATTGTCGGCACGAACTACGGCATATTCAGAAAGGTCTGCCCTGCGCAGGATAGGCACAAAGTTATTCCAGTTTGCACCGAGAGTACTATAGTTAGTGAAATTAAATTCACGTGTCTCGCCTGCTGGAACGTTGATATCCTCAGCATGAGCACCCCACCATCCAGTTGAATTATCCTCTGCACCTACAATAGTTGTAGATGGAGTAACCTTTGTGCTCTTTGACACTGCCACATTAACCTCTGTCTCAAATGTCTTGCCGTTGGCAGAAGAAACAATAACCTTGGCAGACCCCGGAACAGCAGGAATTGTAGAGAAAGTCAGCTTAGAGTTATCGATAACGGCAGTTGTACCGTCGGAATAAGTTGCAACCACTTCCATACCTGTCGGGTCGAATGTCAGATAGCGACCATCCATTCCGTCGGTAGCGTCTGAGTTGAAGAAATAGTAAGTGTTGCGAACAGGTGCCTGAGTCATAGCGATAGATGCAATCTCGTTAACCACCTTGAACTTGGCATATGCCACGATAGGCGCACTGCAATTCTCACCCTTGAAGGTCTTGTTGTAGATAACGATGAGAGTTTTCTCACCTGGCTCGTCCATATCAGGAATAGCTGAGAAAAGGAGTTCAGCAGCAGGAATAACCTTTGTTACGCCTTCCTCAAACTGTACAGTAGCAGAAATACCAGCAACTGCATCCTCAAGTGATGTACCCTTAACAACTTCGTCAGGAACATTCTCAAGTGTCATCGACAATGGGTTCTTATCCTGAGCAGAGGTATATCCACCTATCGGCTCTACGTTGGCAGCCAAGACGTTGAGGTACGAACCTTCGGGCACCAAGAAGATACGAATATTGGTATTCGACGGGTCGGCATTGAGACTAGTATCAATCGGAGACTTCTGCTTGTAGGTCTTTGTTACGACACCATTGGTCATTGTCACAGTGAATGTGTTGGGATCTGAACGGTCAACGGTCAGAGTAACCTTACCGCCAAGCTTGTCAACACCGGCATCAGTGTCGGTAGAGAATGTTAGGTTACTCTCCACGCAGCTACGGTCGATATAATCTCCCCACTCAGAGTTACCGCTGGGTTGGTTGTCGTAGCGGATTGCGCCGTACTCCTTATAATCAGCAGCGCCTCTGTCTTCATCATTTGTCAGAATCATGGCGAAGTTCTTATAAGTGTTTGTAGCACTGGGGTTGATGTTCAGATTAAACTGAAGGTGGAACTTCTTTCCATCTGGTATGACATAGTATTTTGAGAACTGTGCCCACCAACCAGTAGAGAAGTCAGTGGCACCGACGGTATATACATCCTCTTGCATACCCTCAAGCACTTCCTCTTCCTTACCTTGATTTTTGGCATTATTGATAGAGTCAATCTTCTCTGAAATCCAGTCGGGCGAAGTTACTCCATAGAGGTCTGCACCCTCACATCCTGTCAGCACGAGCAGACCAAGGGCTGCAGAGCACATGATGGATGATATTTTATTTAGATATTTCATAATTGTTTGTTTTTTAAATTGAAAAGTCAACGAGTTATTTTAAATTAACTACAGGACGTACCTTCCAGCCTCTAGCAGCAAAGTCGGCTGAGTTGTCGATACCGTCGTTGGCAGAATTACCCTTAAGGTTGGGGTTGGCATTGAGAGTACCCTGATAGATAGGCAGGAACTCATGACCGGGAAGCCAGCTGTCGTATGAGCTCTTCACGTCATCACCGTTCACCTCAGAGTAGCTTACAGCAGTCTTCGGGTCGGTAAGAGTCTTGCGGAATGTACCATGCTCCTTGAGCTGTGCCAGACGGTCGGCAGAGTAGAAGAATCCCCAACGGATGAGGTCGTTACCACGACCATACTCACATCCGAACTCCTTCGGACGCTCAACGTTGGCAATCTGCTCAAACAACTTGTCAGCATTACCTGAGAAATCAGAGAGGCTAAGGTCATTGAGGTTGGCGCGACGGCGCACCTCGTTAATCCAGTCGATAGCCTGCTGTGTAGGTCCATTCACCTCATTCTCGCACTCGGCAGCACGCAGAAGCACGTCAGAATAGCGCATCATGCGGAGGTTGATACCGCAGTGAAGACCTGTAACGACTGTGCTTACTACATTGGTACGCATATTAGTCCACTTAGCGATAGGCAGACCACCATTGATGTTATTAGTTACGACAGGCTCTGTAGGAGACATTTCCTTAGTATAACATACATTACCATTCTCGAAGCCTTCCCAGTCGGTCTCCCATGTACCGATAGTCCAGTAGAGACGTGGGTCGAGCTTACCTTCCTTCGTGCGCTCTTCCTTAAAGAGGTTGTAGAGCCATGGAGAAGCCGAGAGGTCAGCCCATCCACCGTAGTTACCTGGACAGAAGTTCGACTCGATAGCGTGACCCTGAGTAGCGTTAGGTGAGGTGTTCACAGGAGTCCACTCGTCATCAACACCCTGAGATCCATAATCAAGATACTGGATTTCGAAAAGACTCTCATCGTTGTTCTCGTATGCGGGACCTTCACGGAAGTTGTCACCATAGTTGGCCATCAACTTGTAAGTGCCATACTTCTTGTTGATAATGTCCTTGAGCACAGCGAGAGCCTCACTGAACTTATGACGCTGCATAAGTGTGCGGGCATAGTAACCAGCGGCAGCACCGCAAGTGGCACGTCCCTTGGCCCACTCACCACCCTCGTCACGTGAAGGGAGTAGAGTCATTGCCTCAGAAAAGTCCTTCTCCACCTGATCAAGCACCTCATCGTAGGTATTGTTAGTACCATAGAGCTTGTCAAGAGATGAGTAGTCCTCATAGCTTGTGATAAGCGGCAGGGTCTGATAGTAGTTTACGAGGTTATAGTAAGCCAAACCACGTATAAACAGTGCCTGTCCCTTGATGCGCTTCAGTTTATCGCTGAGCACGCTATTGTCGTCACCAGTTTTAGATGTGATGAAGTTACATACGTTGATGGTGTAGTACCAGTCACGCCATGACCACTGTCCAATCTCGTCGGTGATAGGCTCGTTGAGGTCGTCGAAAGGCAAGTACCATACCTGTGAGGAATTCCACACCTCATCTCCGCGGCATACATCAATGTTGTAGCCGACACGAGCGTATGTACCCTCCATACGGATGTGGTTGTAGGCAGCGATAACGCTTTCCTCCAAGTCGTCGGCAGTGTTGCCGAAGGTTCCTGTTGTCTGCTGGTTGGGGTTAACCAAATCCAACTTGTCGCCACATGATGTGAGTGTGCAAGCGCCCAGGAACAAGGCGAAGGATAATTTATATAGTTTCATATCTATGATTCCTTATATTATAAATAATGTGAGAAATTAGAATGTGAAGTGCAAACCAGCCATGAAGCTGCGAGCACTTGGGAACGAACAGAAGTTGTAGCCCGGAGTGAATGTACCGCCGGCATAGTCAACATTGTATCCCTTATAACCAGTGAATGTGTAGAGGTTCTGTGCTGATACATATACGCGCACTCCATTTACTACACCACCGAAGATCTTGTCGGGGATGTTGTAGCCCAGCTCCACGTTGGCAATCTTCCAGTAAGCAGCATTCTGAATCTTGCGCTCGCTGAAGAGGTCATTCCATGCGAGAGTAGCATTATTTGCAGCGTATGTGCGTGGAACACTTGAGAGATAAGTTGTTCCATCCTCCGACCAACGGTTGGCGTCAGCCATTGCAACGTCTTTGTTAGCCCATCCGTAGCAAGAGTTCAAGCTGTTGTAGATATCATCCGATACGTGATAGTTCAGAGCACCGTATGTAGAGATGCTGAGGTCGAAGTTCTTGTACTCTAAGCGTCCGCTGAGACCGAAGTTGATCTTTGGCAGACCGCTACCAAGCACTGTCTGGTCGTTAGCATCGATAATACCGTCGTTGTTGATATCCTTGTAGAGGCAGTCACCCACGTTTACTCCAGGCTGAGAAATAGGGTCACCATTATCATTCACACGGTTGTCGATGTCAGCCTGAGTACGTGCAATACCATCATAAACCCATCCGTAGAACTTACCGATTTCCTGACCTACCTCAGTAATGTAAGCACCTGAGATATATGAATCAGTACCAAATCCAAGTGAAGTAACCTTGTTCTTCAGAGTGCTGAGGTTGGCGCTAATCATATACTTGAGAGCGTGATCGTTGTTACGATATGTAGCAGAGAACTCGAAACCGCTGTTCTCCATAGAAGCTGCGTTCATTGTTACAGAAGTGTTAGACACACCAGCCTGTGCAGGAACAGGAACGGCATAGAGGAGGTCCTCAGACTTGTTCTTATACCACTCAACGGTGAACTCCAAGCGGTTGTGGAACATGGCGAGGTCGATACCCACGTTAGTAGTCTTCTTCTTCTCCCATGCGAGGTTGTTGTCAACGAATGTTGAAACGGCAGAACCTGTAATAGGAGTGTTGCCGAAGCTATATGTCATGTTGTTGCGGTTCATTGTAGTCTGATACATGTATTCACCGATGTTCTCATTACCGAGCACACCATAGCTACCACGCACCTTGAACATATTTACCACATCACGGCTGATGGGGAAGAACTTTTCCTTATCAAAACGCCAACCTACAGATACAGATGGGAATGTACCCCAACGAATGTTCTTAGAGAGACGTGAGCTACCGTCACGACGGATAACAGCAGAAATAAGATACTTCTCATCGTAGTTGTAGTTGAGACGACCGATAAATGAAGTCAGCGCATGCTTGTACTCGTAAGAAGAAGAGTAAGTGCTTGCACCGTTCTGCAACTGGAGGAAGTAAGGCTCCGGGAAGTTAACAGCCCAACCAGTCAGTTCGTCGGTATATTCCTCCTCGTAGGTCTGACCAACCACGAGGTTGATGTTGTGCTTACCAATCTTTCCGTCATAAGTAAGAGTATTCTCAATAAGGGCGTCGCTATAGTCGCGTGAACCCTTTGTGAGCTTCTCGTTGCTCTTGTCGAGATATACACGGTTACTCTGTGCCCAGGCAGCAATCCAAGTAAAGTCCTTGGCATGTGTCTTGCTGTAAGAAAGGTTGATATTGTAGTGCAGAGAGTGGTTCTTGCTCTTGATACCTACCATATTAAAGAGGTCAACATCTGCAGATGCAGTACCAACGAAGCGGTCAACGCGTGTGTTACGCACAAGCATATTGTTGACGAGCAGAGGGTTGGAAGCAGAGATATCTCCGTGAACGGTATCGTAGTAAACGCCGTAGCCGTAAGCGTCATAACGATAGTTGCCGGCAAGACCCACCTTGTCGTCGAGCACCCATGTAGATGGGTCGTAGGCCTTGATAGTAGGCTGCATCAGCAATGTGCCGCGGAGCACGTTGGTGACATCGCCATAGAGTCCCTGTACATACTCAGATGCATTAGAGAGACCCATATTGTCCTGATCGGAGTGAGAATAAACAACACTTGTGCGGAACTTGACGAACTTGGTGTCCATGGTGTTGTTTACACGTGCAGTGTAACGGGTATAGTTAGGACCTGCACCTTCGAGTGTACCCTTCTGCTGGAAATAGTCGAGTCCCACGTTGTATGTACTGTTGGCACTACCACCACTGAAGTTTACGTTGTGGTTCTGACGGGTACCGGTCTTGAACACCTCCTTAAACCAGTCGGTGTTGGTGTTGTCCTGGAACTTATACTTGCCTGTGGCAGCGTCGAGGCTGTATCCACCGGGGAGAGTAGTACCAGAGTTGGCACAAGCCTGACCGATGTAGTTGCTGTACATGTCTGCATCCATCACGTCATAAACATCGCTTGGAATCTGGTCAACACCGAAATATCCAGTGTAGTTGACCTTCAGCGGCTGGTCCTTCTTACCGTTCTTAGTGGTGATGATAATCACACCGTTGGCAGCACGCGAACCGTAGATAGCACCTGCGGCAGCATCCTTGAGCACCTGGATGGTCTCGATGTCATTTGGTGAGAAGTCACGGATAGTAGTACCCATAGGCACACCATCAATAACATAAAGAGGAGCAGTGCTACCGAACGAACCGATACCACGGATGCGTACAGCAGGGTCAGCACCCGGCTGTCCGTCAGAAGTGATCTGCACACCAGCAACCTTACCTTCCAGCATGGTAGAGATGTTGCTGTTGGACACCTTCTTCATTTCTTCTGCGTTCACGATAGACACAGAACCTGTAAGGTCGGCTTTCTTCTGTGTACCATAACCCACAACAACCACTTGCTCGAGCACGTTGTTGTCAGATTCAAGTTTGATAGGATCAAGGATTGCGCGTCCGCGCACGGCAATCTCTCGGCTCTTGTAGCCTAAGTAACTTACCACGAGTGTGGCATTTGATTTAACGTCCAACTGGAAGTTGCCATCGAAATCGGTTATGGATCCAGTGGCAGTGTCCTTCACCTTAACGGTAGCACCTACCAATGGTTCACCTGTTTCATCAACAACTTGTCCCTTGACCTTAATAGTCTGGTTCTGGGCTACAGCGGCGAATGCCGGAGTTGGGCAGAATGAAACTGCTCCAACAGCGCCCATACAGAGCATGATAGAGATTAATTGTTTCCTCATTGTTTAATTACATTTAGGTTTGTTTTTAATTACGAATTGTTTCAAATTTGGTCGCAAAATTAGTAAAGATATCAAAAAGTATGGTGGACAAACGGGCATTTTAGGTGGACAAACATTGATTTTTATCAATTTTCTCCACTTTTCTCCACTGTATCCACATATCCCGATGGACTCATACCATATTTCTTGGTGAAACATCGGGTAAAGTACTTTGGGTCGTTGAAGCCTACTCGATAGGCTATTTCGGTAATATTTCGGTTGCCGGAATTTTGAGCCAGTATGTCGTGAGCGATGTTGAGACGATAGTCCTTGAGCAGTTGGCTGACAGTAAGACCAGTCTCTTCCTTCAGTTTCTTTGTGAGGGCACTACGACTCATCTTCAAACTCTCAGCAAGTTGCTCGATGTCGAAGCCTGAGTCCATATATCCCTCCTCAATAGCCTTGAACACATCGTTCATAAAGACGTGAACATGCTCGAGTTCCTTTTCCTGGTCAATCACCACACTCTTGGCCGTACTACGCCTGAAATGGCGGTGATTCTCCAGGATATTGCGTATTCGTTCTTGCAATTCCACTGGATCCTCGGCATTCTCAAGGGCATCGCGTATTGGTTTGAGCATACGTTCTCCCTCCTCACGCTTGAGTTTCTCCACTCGATTGAGATAGAAACGATAACTGATGAAGGCCACAAGCATAAGCACAAGTAGGATAAACCACCATGTCTTGTAGAAATACGGATGGATTACCACTTCAATGCTTGTTACATTGCCCTCGTCGTCAGAAAGGGCAGAGAGGCACTTCACCTCAAAGGTGTATTTACCGGGAGGCAGATTAGTGTAGCGCACTGAATGATCGCCAGCTCGCGTCTGTATCCACTCCTTCTCAAACTCCTTCATGCGGTAGCAATACACCGAGCGTCCGTCACCATCGTAGAGAAGTGTTGAGAAGAATATCTCAAACGACTTGTCGCTCTCATGGAGAGTGATGCGCTTTGCTACCGATATGTCGGAATCAATAAACCTACTGCCAGAGTAAATAGCAGCGTTATCCACATTGAGACTTGTGAGCACCACCTTATTTACCGCCCTTGTGGCCATCTCGTCAACATTGATAGATGTAAGTCCCTTCTCACTGCCGAGATATATCTTATTGCCTTGGCATACGGCGGCATTCCAATAGAACTTGCTGCACAGCAACCCGTCAATCTCTCCATAATTGGAGAAGGCATCATCCTTGGGATTCATCACCGACAAACCGTTATTGGTGGCAATCCACAGACGACCATAACTGCCCTCTACGATACCCTTCACACCATTGTTTGCCAATCCGTCCTGAGTGGTATATGACTTGAATGTCATTCTGCCGTTATGCTCACCGATAAGGCGATAAAGTCCATTTCCGTTCGAACCGATATATATACTGCTGTCACGTGTCTGACAGAAACATGTTATCTTGTCAATAAGTCGTGAATCGGGGTTGTCGAGCTTATACATATAACTCTCGCATGGGAATTTACCTTTATTTCGCGCTCGGAGATTGATGACACGCATTCCCGTTATACATCCCACCCACAGGCGATCATTAGTGTCTATCAGCGAACCGATACATCCTCTCACCAGGTCACATCCCTCGAAAGGCATCTGCAGTTGGCGACTTCGTGAATCATAGAAGAAGATTCCGTCATTGCTACCTATCCACAAACCATTATTGCGCTTGTCGTATGCCAGGGAACCAATATGCGAGATAATTCGGGCATACTCTGGCTGCACCTCAAGACGGTTGATCTGGTCGGGATTATCCATGTCAAGCCAATACACGCCCCCACCCCATGTACCAATCCACAGGATACGGCCGTTGGCAGTAAGAGTACTTACTGAATTGTTTGACAATGAAGAATTTGCGATAGTGAAATGCGTAAAAGTCTTCCCGTCGGCATCCCTGCGGTTGAGTCCTCCATCCACGATACCCACCCAAAGAGTGCCATCCGGTTCTACGTATGTGGCATTTACGCAACCCTGTGCCAAAGAACTGTCGTCACCAGGGATATTTACGATATTATCGAGCTTGAGTTGACGCAGGGAAAACTTCGTGACACCGCCATTGTCGGTGCCAATCCACATATTGTTGTCGCATACGTATATACAATGCACGAAGTTGCTCGACAATCTTAACCCATTGTATTCCTTATCCGAACGCACGTGGATAAAACTGTCGTCACTATAATTATAAATAAGTGCTCCGCCAAGTGAACCAATGACAAGTATGCCGGTAGGCCCTACTGCAAGGCATGTTGTATAATTATGAGCAAGACTTGTAGGGTCGGCAGCATTATGAGTGTAATGCTGCAGGACGTGGCTATCCGAGCGATAACGATACAGTCCGATATTTGTGCTTACCCATATATCACCTTCGTGCAACATAAAGTCGGTGAAATATGCTTTTTTAAACAGCGAGGCAAGTTGCGTTACGGGACGCTTAACCAGTTTGCCCCTCTCCACCTTTAATTTATATATACCATCGTCGATGGCAGCCCATACGTCTCCGTCGCCATCAACGTCAGATATGGCGATGTCGGGAGTATTGGAGACAAAATCAACGGAATAAACCTTATTTATCTTGCCGTTGTCATTGAATACAAACTTATACGCTTTATTTCCGGCAAGTAGCCAGATATTATCGCGCAAGTCGCGCAACACCTTTACGGCATCCTGCTGCAATATCTTACTGATGTCGATACCGAACGACTCTTCTCCCACGTTTTTATATGTGTCGAGACTGATTACAGATACACCTTCATCAAACACCACCCAAAGACGTCCGAATCGGTCTTCAACGACATTACGGCACGAATTGCTGTGCATGAGCATATTCTCGGAGGAATATGGTTTTATGAATCCATATCCGTCATAGCGCACGAGACCGCCACCATAGGTCGCAACCCATACGAAACCACGACTATCTTGATAAACGGAGTTAACCCAATTGTGAGGAAGACCAACGCTCATGTCAAGAAAAGACACGTTGTAGCGGTTTTGCCCTTGTATGTAATTAGCCATACACAAAAGCGAAACAGCGACAGTAATGAGCAGTATAAATAATCTCTTCATCATTGGTAGATTCAACAGGTCTTTTTGATTACGAGTGCAAACTTAAATAAAATATCTCAAACAACCAAATATTTTCTAAAAAAAATAAGATATTTATTGGATTTTTATTAATATCGCCCTTGTGTGTCCGAACACAAAACCCCGCAACGGCAAAAGACCGTCGCGGGGTAACACCAAATAATAACCTTTTGCCGCTGCAAAGGTACGAATAATTAGTAAATGTTGCATTAAGATTTGTTGCAGACACGTCATTTTTCGTATCATACAACAAATAATATGTAACAAATTGCTATTTTTCGGCGAATTTCCTGAAATAACCGATGCAGGTGTCACGCCATTCGCGTGCGCTCTGCAGATGTTTTTGCAGTCTTTCGTCCACCTCATGGTAGCGCTGTTCATCCACATTCGGTTTCAGTGAGTGCCATATCCTTACGAAATCTTCCACCTCAGCCACTCCGTGGTTGTAATGCTGCTGCATCTCCTCCCACAACGTGCGTCCGCTCTTCATCTTGTGCGTCCAATCCGCATGATGGAACCACAGCAGATACTCTTCCGGGCATGTCTCGATATTGTCATACATTGTATTGAAGGGGGCACGATACTGACTCACTGCATTCGTACCTGTTGACGATCGGTTGAAACCAACTCCTAAACTGTCTGCCTTGTGATAATAAACCGGTTTCCACTCCTCTGGGAAGTGAGGCTGATTACCGTCGGGTTCAGGACCGTAATGATGGTCGGCCTTGAAGATATGATGCAATCCCAGTGGCATCATATAATCCACGCAAGCCTCATGACTGCGCATCATAATGTCGAGGGCTGAGTTAAGAATCGTGGGGTCGAAGGTCTGGAGCAGCCATTCCTTGGCAATAGCCTCAGATGAGAGGTCGGGATTCCATGCTAGGCGACCGAAGGCATACCAGTTGGCTTGCGAGAAATGATGACCGCACCAGTTGGTGTCGTCGCCGATATTTGCCACTCCGGCAATACCCTTGAGACTTTGTGGAGAGACAAACGAGAAGAATTCCTTCCACATGGGTGCGAGATAGGTGAGATGGATGCTCTGTCCAAGGTATTCCTGCGTGATCTGCAACTCAGCCATCAGCGGTGTCTTCTTAATCTGGTCGAACACTGGTGCGTAAGGTTCACGGGGTTGGAAGTCGAGCGGACCGTTCTTTGCCTGCAGTATCACATTATCACGGAACAGTCCGTCTTCGGGTTCAAACTCTGTCACAGCTTGTTTCACCCTGTCTTCTCCCTTGTGCTTATTGCCATATACGAAGCAGCGCCACATGATAATACCTCCGTATGGTTTGACGGCATCGGCAAGTATGTTTGCCCCGTCGGCATGCTTGCGGTTATAGTCGCCTGGTCCGGGTTGACCCTCAGAGTTAGCCTTCACAAGGAAGCCTCCGAAGTCGGGGATAATCTCATAAATCTCCTTAGCCTTGTCCTTCCACCACTGTGCCACCTCAGGATTGAGCGGGTCGGCGGTCTTCAGTCCTCCAAGAGCCATCGGCGATGCAAAATTCACCGACAGATATGTCTTGATGCCATACGGACGTAGAATGTCGGCAATAGCTTTCACCTTATTTATATATATAGGGGACAGCATCTGCGGAGATGCGTTGACATTATTGAGCACAGCACCATTGATACCTATCGAGGCATTTGCCCTGGCATATTCCGTGATATGCTGGCGCAACGATTCCGAACACTGATAACTCGTCTTGCCCAGCGAAGCACGTCTTGATCCTCCCGTCTTTTGCTCCGTTATCTCATCCCATATCCATATACTCTTTCCGGCATATCCTCTTTCTATACTACCATCAAGATTGTCCCAATGATTGAGTATTCTAATGTCGAAAGCAGGGATATTGTCACCAGATGTCACATCTACCCCCATCTGCTGGCAGCGCAACAAATGGTAGGCAGCATAAAGAATGCCCTGGGATGATGCCGCAGTGACATCAATCTTAGATGCAGTGGAAGCTACTCTATAAGCTCCAGTCTTTAATCCGCAATTGGGAATGAGATGTAGAGCAACCCTCTTTCCATGCCAATAGTCGAGCAATTCCTTCACGGCAATCTGGGTTGTTGCATCGCTTTTTCCCTTGAATGTTACTACATTCTTAGCTTTCACATTTTTCTCGGCTCGCAGCCATAGCTTCGAACCATCCTCTGCTTTCGCCATTCCCACGAAAGCTATCATTACAATTGATAATAGTAGTTTCAGCATATTAATTAATGTATTTAAATATTTTTGGCAATTTCTCGTTTGATATTCTTTTTCGGTGCAAATATAATACTTTTTTGTTGTATTTCATCATTTTTTGCAGAAAAAATGCACAAATGAAACAAATCATAATGTTTAGGTTACATTTTCAGAGCGTTATTTAGTGGAAAATGTGTACTTTTGCACCGAAAATATAAAACGTAAACAATATCTATAATGAAACAATTTAATGACACCGCTTCCTCAGAGAAGGGATTCTACAAACTCTCGTGGCTGCAACGCATCGGATTCGGCTCGGGCGACCTTGCCCAGAACCTGATATTCCAGACCACCTGCATGTACCTTTTGTTTTTCTATACCGACATCTATGGCCTTGACGCTGTTGATGTGTCGGTGATGTTCACCGTCGGTAATGTGGCCAACGTGATATGGGATCCCATCGTGGGAGCACTCATCGACAAAAACAATCCCCGCCTTGGCAAGTATCGTACTTACCTCGTCTTTGTGGGTATTCCGCTTTCGGGCTTTGCCATCCTGTGTTTCTGGAACGGATTTGCGCCCTCATTGCTATATGCCTATGTGACATATATCGCGATGACATTGCTCTACACATTTATTAACGTGCCTTATGGTGCACTTAATTCATCCTTGACTCGCGACACCAACGAGATCACGATTCTCACCTCCGTTCGCATGTTCATGGCCAACTGTGGCGGTCTTGCCGTTGGTTCGGGTCTGCCTCTGCTCATCGCCTATTTCACCGACGAGAAGGCTGACGGTCTGCCCAAGGACCCTGGCGCATGGTTCACCACCATGACCATCTATGCCATCGTGGGTCTCTGCCTGCTTCTGTTCTGCTTCTCGCAGTGTAAGGAGAAGGTGGTGATGAATGCCGAGGAGAGTGCAAATGTTAAGATCAGCGACCTTTGGATGGAGTTCTTCCACAACCGTCCTCTCCGCGTGATTGCCTTCTTCTTCATCACTGCGTTCGCAATGATGTCGATAGGAAATGCCGCAGGTGCTTATTTCATCAACAGCAATATGCATGGCACATCCGAGCAGCTCTCCATCTTCATGGGTCTTGGTTCGGCACCGTCGTTCATCTTCATGCCTCTTGTGCCGATGATCAAGAATGCCGTGGGCAAGAAGAATATGTTCTACATCTTCCTCTCCGTAGCAATCATCGGTATGGCTATTCTCTATATAGTGGCAAAGATGGAGAATCCGAGTATGATATATGTATATATCGCCCAGTTCATCAAATCCACCGGTGTTATTGTAGCCACAGGATATATGTGGGCGCTGGTGCCTGAGGTCATCTCCTACGGCGAATATGTGAGTGGCAAGCGCATTGCCGGTATTGTCAATGCCCTCACCGGCATCTTCTTCAAGGCTGGTATGACTCTCGGTAGCGTTGTAGCTCCCGCCATCCTGGCTTACGTAGCCTACGACCCGAAGAGCGTCACCCAGAGTCCTCTTGCCGAGGAAGGTATCCTCTGGCTGGTATGCGTACTTCCCGCAGCTCTTCTTCTCCTCGCGATGTTCATAATCTCTAAGTATGAACTCGACGATGCCACCATTGATAAGATTAACAAGGAAATAGAAAATAGAAATTGAAGATAATATGAAAAAGGAAAAGCGTTATTTATTCCCGGCCGACTATATGGCCGATCCGTCAGTGCACATCTTCGACGGTAAGATCTATATCTATCCCAGCCACGACTGGGAAGCATCAAATGTCGAAAACGACAATGGTGACCAGTATATCATGAAGGACTACCATGTCCTCTCTATCGACGGCGACCCGATGACCGGCACAGTCACCGACCACGGATGTGTTCTTCGTCAGGAGGATATTCCTTGGGCAGGCCGTCAGCTCTGGGACTGCGATGTGCAGGAGTATGAGCAGGAAGTGCCCACCAATGCCGAGGAACAGGCAGCTGGCATGGGTTATAGCAAGAAGGTGAAGAAGTATGTAATGTATTTCCCCTTGAAGGACCGCAACGACGTATTCCATTGGGGCACTGCCATTGCCGACAATCCCGCCGGTCCGTTTATCCCCCAACCCGCACCCGTGCCAGGCAGTTACAGCATCGACATGTGCGCCTTCAAAGACGATGCCGACGGAGAGGTATATGTATATTTCGGAGGATTATGGGGCGGTCAGCTCCAGCGTTATAAGGACAACATCCATCTCGAGACACCCCATCTGCCGGAGGGCAAGGAAGATGCCCTTCCAAGCCGCTGCGTACGTCTCACCAAGGATGGTATGAACTTTGCCGAGTCACCGCGTCCTATCCTTGTTGTCGATAACGAGGGTAATCCCTTGAAGGCTGATGATCCCCATCGTTTCTTCGAGGCATCGTGGATGCATAAATACAATGGAAAGTATTACTTCTCATATTCCACTGGCGACAGTCACTTGCTATGCTATGCTACAGGTGACAACCCCTATGGACCATTCACCTATCAGGGCGTGATCCTCACTCCTGTTGTAGGATGGACTACCCATCACGCCATACTTGAATACAAGGGTAAGTGGTATCTCTTCCATCACGACTCTGTGCCGTCGGGCGGTAAGTCATGGCTCCGCTCACTCAAGGTATGCGAGATAGAATACGATGCCGACGGCAAGATTCAGACTATCGAAGGCATAGACGAATAAGATATTTCATGTAATCATCATACAAGTACTTACTATTTAATAGGTGGCGATGGCAGCAGCTCAGTGGAGTTGTTGCCATCGTTGTTTTTTTAACCACAGAGAAGTAAAGAAACAATGTTCCTATTTGGCAGCGGGAAAAAGAATGTCTATCAGATGGATTATCACTTCAATAAGTTGAGTTATATACATCATTAAGGATTAGTCCGGCGATGGTGAGTCCGAAGATGGCGGTGATGTGCATTATAGAACCATTAGTTTGTACTTTACCGAAAGTCATACTGCCGTCAGTTGCATCGGCATCAGCCGTTCCTCGGTTCTGAAGCAGTTCCTCACTGAACACACACTTGAACTTGCTTGCTGGCTTACGCTTCATCTTATTGAAACGCTGACGCAGTGCACGGGCAAGCGGACAACCTTTCACCTTCCAAAACTCTGCCACTTGCACCTTCGTAGGGTCCATCTTCAATGCTGCTCCCATGGACGAGAAGAAACGCGCCTTGCTGCGGCAGGCTAATTCGATAAGGAGCAACTTGTCCTTGAGCGAGTCAATGGCGTCAACTATATAGTCATAACTGTCGAGGTCGAAATCTCTGGCAGTATCTTCGCAAAATATCTGTTGTCTTGCATCAATGTCGGCATAAGGATTAATCTCAAGAAGCCTTTCCTTCAGAGCCTCCACCTTCACTTGACCTACGGTCTTGGAGGTAGCCATAGCCTGACGGTTAATATTTGTGATGCACACCCTGTCGCTGTCAACAATAGTGATATGGCCAACACCTGAGCGCACAAGGCTCTCAGCACACCACGACCCTACTCCACCAACACCGAATATGATTATGCGAAGCGAGGCGAGCTTATCCATAGCATCGTCGCCCATAAGCAGTTGACTGCGTTTCAGTATTCCCTTTTCTATTCCCATTATCTTGTTATGTTAAATAAAAAAAATCGGCTGCAAAGTTACAAAAAAGGTATGGAATATACAACAAAAAGTAACAAATATTGTTTTTTGCGAACAAATGGCGGTTTTCTCAGAATTTATTTGTATCTTTGCAGCAAGAGAATAATAAAAAAGAAAGGAAATAGACTATGGACAAAAGAGAACTCATGACAAGGGCCATACGCCTTGCAGAGGAAAGCGTAAAGTTAGGCGGTGGTCCTTTCGGGGCTGTCATTGCACGCGATGGTAAGATAGTGGCAGAGGCATCCAACAGGGTTACCCTCGACTG
>JALFCW010000068.1 GCA_022771625.1 Prevotella sp. | reverse complement strand
CTGCAAAGGATAAGTCGTTCCGCCCCGTCGTTGTGCATGAGTTCGGACATAGTTTCGGTGGTCTTGCCGACGAATATACCTACAGCAACGACGACCCGATGTATTTCCCCGACACCGAACCCTGGGAGCAAAACATCACCACCAAGCATGACTTCAGTAAGAAATGGGGCAACCTCATCGAGGAGGGTAAGGCTGGATTGGTGGAAGGCGGTGGATACCTCGTCAACGGTGTATGGCGCGGTTGCGAGACATGCCGCATGCGTGTTAACGAGGTGGATGACTTCTGTCCCGTATGCCAACAGGCACTCGAAAGGCTTATACTATTCTATATTAAATGAAGAAAGTTCCCAAAACGCTACTGCCGATGCTGCGGCAACATTGAGGGAATCGACACCGTGGGACATCGGGATACGTACCACATAATCAGCGGAGGCGATGGTTTGTTTAGGCAATCCGTCGCCTTCTGTTCCCATAACAATAGCAAGGCGAGGCTCACTCTTCAATATCGGATTGGCAAGGGAGATCGAATCATCTGTGAGAGCCATGGCGGCTGTCTTGAATCCATAGTCATTGAGCGACTGAACGGGGGCATCGAGCCATGTCCACGGCACGAGGAACACACTACCCATCGACACGCGCACAGCACGACGATTAAGAGGGTCGCACGAACTGCGGGTGAGCAACACACCATCAATACCCAATGCTGCAGCCGAACGGAATATGGCTCCGATATTGGTGGTATCCACCACACCATCTATCACCACTACCCTACTCGCTCCACTGCATATCTCCTCTACCTTCGGCATCTCCCTGCGCTTCATCGCACAGAGCACTCCGCGGGTGAGTGTGTATCCTGTGAGCGAAGCCAACACATTGCGCTCACCAGTATATACAGGTATATCGGGGCAACGGGCTATGATGTCGGCGGCATCTCCCGTGATATGCTTCCTTTCACACAACAGGGCAAAAGGCTCATATCCCGCATCAAGAGCCACACGTATCACCTTGGGACTCTCGGCAATGAAAAGTCCCGTCTCCACCTCGCGGCTTTGACGCAATTGAGCCTCGGTGAGCGAACTGAAGATGTCCGCTCCCGAGGCTTCCACATTATTTATATTTATTATATTCATCACAGGGTGATCAAAAAGATGTTCATCCGGGATGATTAATAGCTACGGGCGATAATGACGCGACACTTCGAAGGTTTGCCGCTCACCATATCCACGCCTTCTGTCTGCTCGTAGGCGAAGGGCACGCAACGGATTGTCGCCTGTGTCTCTTCCTTGATTTTTGCCTCGGTCTCGGCAGTACCGTCCCAATGGCAGAGGAAGAATCCACCGTCCTTGATCTTCTCCTTAAACTCCTCGTAGTTGTCGCATACATAGACATGTTCATCGCGATACTTGCGGGCTTTCTCGAATATGTTCTTCTGGATATCCTCAAGAAGATTCTCAACGTAGGTCTCGATACCATCGATATTGACTGTCTCCTTTTCGAGAGTATCGCGACGCATAACCTCGATTGTACCGTTCTCGAGGTCACGGCCTCCAAGAACGAGACGCACAGGCACACCCTTGAGCTCATAGTCGGCAAACTTGAATCCAGGACGCTTGTTCTCTGAGTCATCATACTTGACAGTGATACCCTTCTTGCGCAGTGCGTCAACGATAGGAGCAATGCGCTCACTGATAGCAGCGAGTTGGTCGGCTCCCTTGGTGATGGGGATGATTACCACCTGGATGGGTGCGAGTTTCGGAGGAAGAACGAGACCGTTGTCGTCGGAGTGAGTCATGATGAGAGCACCGATGAGTCGGGTGCTTACTCCCCATGATGTTGCCCATACATACTCGGGCTTGTTCTCCTTATTAAGATATGTAACGTCGAAAGCCTTGGCGAAATTCTGACCGAGGAAGTGGCTCGTACCGCTCTGCAGAGCCTTTCCATCCTGCATCATAGCCTCGATGGTATAAGTGTCGAGGGCACCGGCGAAGCGCTCTGTCTCACTCTTCACACCCTGGAGCACAGGAACTGCCATCCAATTCTCGGCAAAGTCGGCATACACCTTCAGCATCTTCTGTGCCTCGGCCTCAGCCTCCTCGCGAGTGGCATGGGCGGTGTGTCCCTCCTGCCAAAGGAACTCTGATGTGCGGAGGAACGGACGTGTGCGCATCTCCCAACGCATAACATTACACCACTGATTGCACATCAATGGCAGGTCGCGCCATGAGTGAATCCAGTTGCGGTATGTATTCCAGATAATAGTCTCCGAGGTAGGACGGATGATGAGTTCTTCCTCAAGCTTTGCCGATGGATCAACCTCCACTCCGCTCTTGTCGTCTTTTGCACGCAGGCGATAGTGGGTTACAACGGCACACTCCTTTGCGAAACCTTCCACATGCTCGGCTTCCTTAGAAAGGAATGACTTTGGGATGAGCAAGGGGAAGTATGCGTTCTGCGCACCAGTCTCCTTGAACATCAGGTCGAGCTGATGCTGCATTTTCTCCCAAATGGCATATCCGTATGGCTTGATCACCATACATCCACGCACTGCCGACTGCTCGGCGAGGTCGGCTTTCACTACCAGATCATTAAACCACTGACTATAGTTGTCAGCTCTCTTTGTAAGTTCTTTTAATTCCTTAGCCATGTTAAAAATGCTATTTTTATCTATTTTTGGTGCAAAAGTACAAAAAAAATGTTGAAAACAAGCACATAATCCAAATATTTAGCGTATCTTTGCACCCGAAAGTGCTCAAATTGCAAAAATAAAGGCATATTATGCACGGAAATTCAACATTTTAACATCATTAATTATTTAAATTAAAAAGGTTTTAGACAAATGAAAAAGATTAAGTTTTTCTCTATCGGTCTCTGCTTCGCCCTCGTGCTCGCAGGTTGTAACAATACTCAGAAGGGTGCTGCCATCGGTGCTGGTGGTGGTGCTGTACTTGGTGCTATTGTTGGTAAACTCGCTGGTAACACAGCCGTTGGTGCTGCTGTTGGTGCTGCTGTTGGTACAGGTGCTGGAGCAATCATCGGTAAGAAGATGGATAAGGCTAAGGCTGAAGCTGAGGCAGTGAAGAATGCTCAGGTGCAGCAGGTTACTGACATCAACGGACTTCCCGCTCTTAAGGTAACTTTCGACTCTGGTATCCTTTTCACAACCAACAAGGCTGATCTCAATGCAGCTGCAAAGACCTCTCTCACCGACTTTGCCAATGTATTGAAGAACAATAGCGATATGGACATTGCAATCATCGGACACACCGACAACACTGGTAACGACGCTATCAACAACCCATTGTCTGAGAATCGTGCAAAGAGTGTAAGCACTTATCTTAAGAGCAGCGGTGTGAATGCTTCACAGATCAAGACTGTTGAGGGTCAGGGCTCTAAGAATCCTGTTGCAGACAACTCAACTGCAGAGGGTCGCACTCAGAACCGCCGCGTTGAGGTGTATATCTATGCCAGCCAGGAGATGATCCAGGCTGCTCAGGCACAGGCTAAATAAGATTGAAAAATTGAAAGATTGAAAGATTAAATTTTTATAGAATTGATAATATTTAATCGAATAAAGAAAATACTGAAATGGGTGGTGGTTGCCTTCTTTGGCTCCACCATCCTTTCTGTAGTTGCACTCAGGTTTATCCCCGTGTATTTCACTCCCCTGATGTTCATCCGTTTGGGAGAACAGATTGCCAAGGGCGAGGAAATGAAGATGAGACATAGTTGGGTGCCGCTCGACGAGATATCGCCCTCACTACCACTTGCGGTGATGGCAAGCGAAGATGCGCGCTTTATGGAGCATCATGGTTTTGATTTTAATGCCATCGAGAAGGCTGCCAAGCGCAATATGCGCAAAAAGAACAAACGCAAACTGGGTGCAAGTACCATATCCCAACAAACTGCCAAGAACGTCTTTCTGTGGCCTGGTCGCACATGGGTGAGAAAGGGTTTTGAGGTATATTTCACTGCCCTCATCGAAATGATGTGGAGCAAGGAGAGAATTATGGAGGTTTATCTCAACTCCATCGAGATGGGCGACGGCATATACGGTGCCGAGGCTGTAGCCAAAAGGCATTTCCACTGCAGAGCCAAGGACCTTAGCAAGGCTGAGTGCGCGATGATTGCCGTGTCGCTGCCCAATCCCCGCAAATTCGACTCCGCCCATCCCTCATCTTACATGAGGAAAAGGCAATCCAGAATCCTCCGCGAGATGAAATTCGTGAAATTCTCATCAGAATAAGTTATATTTGGAGGGATTGTTATTCTGACATATCGCTTTCGATAAACAGCGAGTCGTCCATATCGGCGAGGGGGCGTTTTTTCTTGTTTTCCCTTGCGCCTGCTTTTATCAGACTCTTGGCTGCGGTGATTATGCTCGGTCCTCCCTCGGCGGTGGTAATCTTCAGACGGTTGATCTTTTTGATTGTGTCGTTCATGCTTGCTTCTACATCGGCAAATCGCATACCGAAGTCCTGCACACGCTCAATCACCATATTGGCAGCATCAATCATAGCCTGCTGGTTTTTCAGTTGTCTCACCTGCGTCCACATCATCTCAAGCACCCTCAGATTCATGTACATCGTCTGCGGACCGAGAATCATTACTCCCTGGTCGTATGCCTCGCGCCATAACGTCGTGTCGTTGAGCAAGGCGAGATTGAGCGCACCCTCGATGGGCACATACATGATGGCAAAGTTCAGGCGGTTGTATCCCTCGGGCAGATACTTTGTGTATTCCTTCTTGGCAAGTCTCTTAACCTGAGCTCTCACACTCTCGATATGAGCCTTCAGATAAGCCGATTTCTCGGGCGTTCCGTCCTCTGCATTCATATATCTCTCGTAGTCGGTGAGCGACATCTTCGAATCCACCACGAAATGACGGTTATTAGGGAAATGCAGGATGAAGTCGGGAATCATCCCTCGCCCATCGTCTCCACGCAGTCCCTTTCCCGCCTTGTCGCGCAGTGTTTCCTGAGTGTCAAACTGCTCGCCCTCCTTAAGTTCGAGATCTTCGAGCAGTTGCTTCAGTTTGAGTTCTCCGAAGTTTCCCTGCACCTTCACCTCTCCCGTTAGTGCACGCGTCAGCCTGTCGGCAGTTTCTCCCAATGATGCGCTCTGCTTCATGTTCATCTTTATCGTCTCGTCGAGTCGCGTCATTGCCTCCTTCTGTTGCTCCTTTGAGAGCAAGAGCGCCTCCTGCATGTCCTTCAGACTCTTTTGCAGTGGGTCAACAATCTTCCCCACCTGTTCCTTGTTTCTCGCTCCCAGTTCCTCCTGTCGTGCCTTGAGCACAGTTTCGGTAGTTGTCTTCATCTGTTCGCGCAAGAGGTCGAGCTGTGTCTTATAAGCCTCCTCCTGCCTGCGCATCATCATCACTGCCATTACCACAACGGCAATTATCACAATAGTCAATAATATTTCCATTTTTCCACGTATTTTTAAATGACGGAGTGCAAAGATAGGGATAAATTTCCAAAAAGCGTCAATGAGAAATCATTTTTTTTAGAAAAAGCTTGGATTATGTCAGAAATTGCAGTAATTTTGCACCAAAAATATCAAACTATACAATATTTACGTAAAAATATCATATAACAATAAATCAATGGAAACAATAGCAAGCTTTCAAGTAGATCACACCAATCTGCAACCGGGTATATATATATCCCGTCAAGACAGTATGTACGATTCATGTATCACGACATACGACATCCGCATGACAGCCCCCAATCACGAGCCCGCCGTCAATTGTGCGGCTCTTCACACCATCGAGCACCTCGTAGCGACTTATCTCCGCAACCTCGATGAGTGGAAGGACTACATCATCTATTGGGGTCCTATGGGATGTCTCACCGGCAATTACCTCATCGTCAGGGGAGTTTATCCGTGCGAAGAGATTCGCGATTTGATGTTGGAGGCCTTTGCCTTTGTGCGTGATTTCGAGGGAGAAGTGCCTGGCACCACTGCCGCCACCTGTGGCAACTATCTCATGCACGACCTGCCGATGGCAAAATGGGAAGCCACGCGATATATCGAGCGCCTAAAGAACAATTTCTGCTGCGAATATCCCGGTGTCGCCCGTCCATGCGTAGGTAAGGGTATGACATTCTTCGATGCGTAAAAAAAACTCCCGGGACAATCGATGTCTCGGGAGATTTTTTATGTAGAGAATAATTAATATATCAGTTGTTGACAGAACCTCCTACGATGTCGAGCAGTTCGTTTGTGATAGCCTGCTGGCGACTCTTGTTGTACTGGAGGTTGAGACCGCGGAGCAATTCGTCGGCATTGTCGGTGGCAGTCTGCATCGCCACCATACGCGCCGCATGCTCACTGGCAATACTGTCGAGCAATGCCGTGTAGAGCAGGAGGTGGGCATACTTCGGGAGAAGCGCCTTGAGGATAGTGTTCATGTCGGGCTCGACAATGAAGTTGTCATTCAAGGGCTTTCCGTCGAGCATACGCGGCGACGAGGCGTGTTGCTCGGCATCACGCTTGCGAAGATACTCCTGCGACTCCTTGGTAGCCACTGTGGATTTGAGGTCACGATAGTGGTCCTTGGTGAGTTCCGACTTCAGGTCGATGGGTAGGAAGGTCTTGCGTGTGAGGATTTGCGAACCGGCAGACTTGAAATGATGATATACCAATTCCACCTTGTCGATTTCTCCATCAACAAACTTTGTTCCTAATTCCCTCGCCAAGTCGATACACTGCTTCACGTCCGCCTTATCGGCCAACTCGGTGAAATCGCCCCCGAGGGGATATCCCAACTTAGCAGCCTTCTCAGCCACCTTGCGTCCCACAGGATAGATGACAATATTCTCCTTGCCCAACGCCTCATATTCAGCCGCTACCGTCTGCATCAGTTTGATGATATTGGCATTGAATCCACCACAGAGACTGCTGTTCGACGAATAAGCCACGATAGCTACCCTTTTTACCGGGCGCTCAATTGTGAACACATTCGATGCGTCAGCCTCCGAGGCGAGGAAAGTCTTGAGTATGTGCTCAAGCATAGTCTCGTATGGAAGCATGTTCTCAATCATCACCTGTGCATGGTGAAGTTTCGACGAGGCCACCATCTTCATCGCACTCGTAATCTTACGCGTACTGTTGACACTGGCAATCCTGGTCTTTATCTCTTTTAGCGACGGCATAGGCTATTAATTTTTATACTGTCCTGCGATGTCAGCCATCACCTGTTCGATGACTGCAGTCACACTGTCGTCAATCTTTCCGCTAGCAAGAGTCTCGATCACTTCGGGATGAGCCGAGCGCAGTTTGTCGAGGAATGAGTCCTGACACTGTCTTACGCTCTCCACTGGCACGTCGTGCATCAATCCACGTGTACCGCAATAGATGATAGCCACCTGCTCGCCTACGGGCATTGGGCTGTACTGCGGTTGGATGAGCAACTGGTTGTTCTTGCGTCCTCGGTCGATAGTCATGGCTGTAACGGCATCCATATCACTTGAGAACTTCGAGAAGGCCTCGAGCTCGCGATATTGAGCCATATCTATCTTCAGTGTACCAGCCACCTTCTTCATACTCTTGATCTGTGCCGAACCACCCACACGGCTCACCGAAATACCCACATTCACAGCGGGACGGAAGCCCTGGTTGAAGAGGTCGCTCTCAAGATATATCTGTCCGTCGGTGATAGATATCACGTTGGTAGGGATATATGCCGACACGTCACCGGCCTGAGTCTCGATGATAGGCAGGGCAGTGAGCGAACCGCCACCCTTCACCTTGCCCTTCATGCACTCGGGCAGGTCGTTCATCTGCTCAGCCACTTCCTGCTGGTCGTTGATACGCGCTGCACGCTCGAGCAGACGGCTATGTAGATAGAACACGTCGCCGGGATAAGCCTCACGTCCAGAAGGACGGCGCAGGATAAGCGATACCTCACGATAGGCGACCGCCTGCTTGGAGAGGTCGTCATATACTACGAGAGCCGAGAATCCTCTGTCTCTGAAATACTCTCCGATGGCAGCACCGGCAAACGGTGCATAATACTGCATAGCGGCAGGATCGGCAGCAGTAGCGCTGACGATGATAGTGTAAGGCATAGCGCCATGCTGCTTGAGGTTTTCCACAAGAGCGGCAACAGTAGAAGCCTTCTGTCCGATGGCTACATATATACAATACACTGGTTTTCCAGCCTCATAGAAGCTCTTCTGATTGATGATGGTATCAACGGCGATAGCAGTCTTACCCGTCTGCCTGTCACCAATGATAAGCTCACGCTGTCCTCTTCCGATAGGAATCATCGAATCGACCGACTTGATACCCGTCTGCAGAGGTTCCTTCACGGGCTGGCGATAGATCACTCCCGGAGCCTTTCTGTCGAGTGGCATCTCAAAGGAGTCGGTGAGGTCGATGTCTCCCTTACCGTCGATAGCCTGTCCAAGAGGATTGATGACACGTCCAAGCATGTTGTCGTTGACGCGTATAGAAGCGATTCGCTTCGTGCGCTTCACCACCATGCCCTCCTTGATACCCTCGGTAGAACCGAGCAGCACGCAACCTACGTTGTCCTCCTCAAGGTTCATCACGATTGCCATAGTGCCGTTCTCGAATTCGAGAAGCTCGTTGGCTTCAGCGTTTCGCAGTCCGTAGATACGAGCAACACCGTCGCTCACCTCGAGCACAGTACCGACCTCGTCAAACTCCTGTCCTCCGCTGATGCCCTGCAGTTGCTGAAGCAGCATCTGTGACACTTCGCTTGGTTTGATTTTATCTGACATGTTATTTCTTTACGTTTTTGATTACTTTTTAAGCTGTGTGAGCACCTGTCTGAGCTGGTTCTGCACACTGGCATCCAGTCGGTAGGTGTCATATTCGAGCACAAAGCCTCCGATGATGTTCGGGTTCACTTCAGTCTCAAATTCCACAGTACCCTTTGTCTTACTCTCCACCATCTTTTTCATCTTCAGCTCAGTAGCTTCCGACACAGCGACGGCGGTGGTCAGTTTGCCGCGGATGATGTTCTTCTGTTTTCTATAAAGAGTGATATACGAATTAGCCATGAACTGCATCATGCTCTCTCGGTCCTCGCGCAGCACTATATCTACAAACTTCGATGTAAGTTGCGATGGTTTACCGCCCAGTGCCGTAACCATCAGACTGCGCTTTTTGTCCTTAGGGAGCATGGGATTGTCTATCGTAAACCTCAGGCGGGGCACGTCGATATAGCTCTGTGCGAGCACAGACATCTCCTGATACACCGTATCCTCGAGCTTAGCGTCCGTAGCTGCCTTGAGCAGCGCTCGGGCGTATCTTACCGATATTACTCCAATGTCCATAAGCGTTATCTTTTATCTTCAACAGCCACTTCATCCAACAGCCTATCAATCGTCTCCATCTGCTTTGCGTCGGAGTCAAGTTCCTTGCGCAGGATTTTCTCCGCCACTTTTACAGACAGCTCAGCCACCTGTGCGCGAATCTCGCTGATGGCAGCCTGCTTCTGGCTCTCGATTTCGCTTTTTGCCTCAGCAATGAGTCGGTTGCCCTCTTCGCGTGCTTTCTCTTGGGCCTGAGCCACGATAGCGTCGCGAGTGTCGGCAGCCTCCTTCAATATCTGGGCCTGCTTCTGTCGAGCTTCCTGAAGCATGGATTCACCCTCTTTCTGTATGTTTGCCAGTCTTTCAGAAGCCTCATGTGCTTTCTTTAGGCTCTCGTCGATGTATTGCTTACGGTTTTCCACCATACCGATGATGGCGGGGAATCCGAATTTCGCCACGACGAAGAACACCACCAGGAAAGCCAGCAGCATCCAGAAGAGCAAACCCAGGTCGGGGGTCAGTATTGATGGCAAATTTTCCATTAGCTAATTATTTAATAAGGAATGCGCATGCTGCGATAGCGAAGAGGGCGCAACCCTCGACGAAAGCTGATGTAAGAATCATGTTAGTCTGAATCTTACCAGTAGCCTCCGGCTGGCGTGCTATGGCGTCCATAGCGCTACCGCCAATCTTACCAATACCCAAACCAGCACCAATTGTTGCAATACCTGCACCGAGACCGCAGCCCAGCTGTGCCAGACCTTCAGCAGCCAAAATTGTTGAAATAATCATAATTCTATAAATTTTAAATTGTTAATACTTATAATCTTAAAAAAATCAATGATGTTCCTTGTGCGCCAATCCGATGAACACTGCCGAAAGCATTGTGAACACGTATGCCTGGACGAAGGCTACGAGGAGCTCAAGACAGTTCATGAACAGCAGCATGACGATGCTGAACGAGTTGAGTCCGAGTCCGAATCCCACTCCCATCGACCATCCGAGGAAGATGACGCATGTGAAACTCAATATGACGGCATGTCCCGCCATCATGTTAGCAAAGAGACGGATCATGAGCGCGAATGGTTTGGTGAACACACCGAAGAGCTCAATCACCGGCATTACGGGCACTGGGTACGCCTTTAGGAAGAGGGGCACCTCAGGCCAGAAGATTTCCTTCCAATATTCCTTGTTGCCGAAGAGGTTGATGGCAATCATCGTGCATACGGCAAGGAATAGCGTGATGTTGATGTTTCCCGTCACGTTGGCACCACCTGGGAAGATTGGGATGAGTCCAATCATGTTGGTGATGAGAATAAAGAAGAAGACAGTGAGAAGATAAGGAGCATACTGCTTGTAGTGCTTCTCTCCCACAGAAGGACGAATCAAGTCGTCGTGGATAGTCATCACGAGCATTTCCACAGCACCGACGAATCCTCCGGGAGCCTCACTTTTCTCGTCTCTTTTCTTATACCATCGTGCGCAAGAGAGGAAAATGGCAATCATCACAAGGACAACGATCCATATCTGCGCCACAGTCTTGGTGATGCTGAGGTCGATAGGTCTCACCTCAGTTCCGTCAGCCATCTTCTCGTAGATCTTGCCGTGATGGGCAGCATCGAAGAAGAATGGAGCGGGCAGACTGTGAGCTGTGCAGACATGCCATTCGCCGGATTGCGAGCTGCGCACGATAATGGGCAGCGGAATGCTGATGTGCTTACCCTCGTATGTGGCTATGTGCCACTCGTATGAGTCGGCAAGGTGCTCGAGCACAATCTCCGGTATGTCTAATTCCCCTCCAGCCTCAGAGCCGTGTGCCGCCCATGATTTCATGGGCATCACCGTCATCAGCATCATGAGAATTATCGTTCCTATATGTTTCATCTTGCACATTATTTATTATTAATATTGAGTTTGCCGCCGTTTGACAGGCGTGAAAAGAAGATTGAGTGATGTGCCAGCATTGCAAAGTAGAAAACCAGCAGAACCAGTATGTAGGGCATTATCGCATCTCGTCCGACGATGATGTAGCACACGAGCATCGTTGCCAATGCCAGAAGCATGCGGAATCCCGATACTGCGGTGTAGAATGTAGTGAGACTGTCGGGCGACTTCTTTGCCACCTTGCGCCATACCAGCGCGTCAGCCGACTCCACCACGATGGAGAACACTGCACTCACTGCCACGGGATACATCAGTCCTGAGAACAAGCCAAGCTTCTCAAAGATGAAGCAGCCAATCGTAAGGATAAAGATGTAAACCATGCTCCATACTATGTATCTGCCACACAGTTTGTCGATATCTGCCATAGCCTACAATTCCACGCAAAGACTCACGTTGTTGTTCTGCACCTCGGCAAATCCACCTGCTATCGTCAGTTCTTTTCTGCCTTCGGCGCAGTCATACACCACGTTTCCGGCTTCGAGCGACGAGATCAGTGGGGCATGGTTGGGCAGAACCTGAAATTCTCCCGTAGTGCCCGGCACCGTCACACTGTCAACATCTCCTACAAAGACAATTTTTTCAGGAGATACAATCCTCAACTTTAAACTCATATCTGCTTTTTAAAATTTAATTTGATTTTATAAGGGAGTTCAGGGAGTTTACCCCTTTGCAGCCTCGATGAGCTTCTTGCCCTTGGCAATAGCGTCCTCGATAGTTCCCACGTTAAGGAAAGCCTGCTCAGGCAGGTCGTCCACCTCACCGTCGAGTATCATGTTGAATCCCTTGATAGTATCCTCGATAGGCACCATCACACCCTTGACACCAGTAAACTGCTCAGCCACGGCGAAAGGTTGCGAGAGGAATCTCTGAACACGACGGGCGCGGTTTACAGTGAGCTTGTCCTCGTCGGAGAGTTCGTCCATACCGAGGATGGCGATGATGTCCTGCAACTCCTTGTATCTCTGCAGAATCTGCTTCACCCTCTGTGCGCAGTCATAGTGAGCCTTACCCACGATGAGCGGGTCGAGGATACGCGAAGTAGAACCCAATGGATCCACGGCAGGATAAATACCGAGCTCAGTAATCTTACGACTCAACTCCGTAGTGGCGTCGAGGTGTGTAAATGTCGTGGCAGGTGCGGGGTCGGTCAAGTCGTCGGCAGGAACATACACAGCCTGTACCGATGTGATAGAACCCTTCTTAGTAGATGTGATACGCTCCTGCATGAGTCCCATCTCGCTTGCCAGAGTAGGCTGATAACCCACAGCCGAAGGCATACGTCCGAGAAGAGCCGATACCTCCGATCCAGCCTGAGTGAAACGGAAGATATTGTCGATGAAGAACATGATGTCGGCAGCCTCACCGTCCTTACCTCCGTGATCGCGGAATTCCTCGGCAACGGTAAGTCCCGACAGCGCCACCGAAGCACGCGCACCAGGCGGTTCGTTCATCTGTCCATACACGAGTGTAGCCTGCGATTTCTTGAGTTCCTCAGGATCGACGAGTGAGAGGTCCCACTTGCCTTCCTCCATAGCCTTTTTGAATTTGTCGCCATATCGGATAACCCCCGACTCGATCATGTCTCGGATAAGGTCATTACCCTCACGCGTACGCTCTCCCACACCGGCAAACACCGAATAACCATTGTGTCCCTTGGCGATATTGTTGATAAGCTCCATGATAAGCACGGTCTTACCCACGCCGGCACCTCCAAAGAGTCCGATCTTACCACCCTTCATATAAGGTTCGAGCAAGTCGATCACCTTGATACCCGTAGCGAGCATTTCCTTGTGAGTCGAAAGGTCTTCAAACTTAGGTGGTTCTCGGTGAATGGGGTATGCACCTTGCATATCCAATGATTTCATACCATCAATAGGCTGTCCGATAACATTCATCATTCGGCCCTTGATCTGTTCGCCAGCAGGCATCACAATAGGTGATCCCGTCTGCTTTGCCTCCAGTCCTCGCTGCAGTCCGTCGGTGTTGTCCATAGCCACGCAGCGCACGGTGTCCTCACCAATGTGCTGCTGCACCTCGACAACAAGTTCGCGCCCGTCGGGACGCTCAATTTTCAGGGCATCGTGGATTTTCGGCAACACCTTCTCAGCGTCTTGTCCCTTAGTGTCGAAGAACACGTCGATGACTGGACCGATAATCTGAGAAATGTGTCCACTAATTTGTGCCATAAGCTGTCTTTTTATAAAATTAATTTATTTCTGTTTTCTGCTTGCAAAGATAGCAAAAAATCCCGTTCTACAAAAATTTATTCGACATTTTCTTCCAATATCGACTATTATTGTACCAATTTGAACAATTTTTTGCTATCTTTTCATCATGTTATGACATAAATATCATTAGATACTCAATTCGTCGAGCACCTTGATGAGCTTCATGTCGAGAGGTTTGTCGGTGCGGATAGCATCAGCGAATGGCACATACACCACCTCGTTGTTTCTCACTCCCACCATCACGTTTCTCTGTCCCTGTATGATAGCCTCGATAGCTCCCACACCCGTGCGGCTTGCAAGTATTCTGTCGCGGGCAGTTGGGCGTCCGCCTCGCTGCAGGTGTCCGAGTATAGACACTCTCACGTCGAAATCGGGGAACTCCTTCTTCACTCGGTCGGCATAGTAGAGAGCTCCGCATTTGGGGCTTTCCGATACGATCACGATACAACTTTTCTTCGACTTACGTATGCCTCGTTCCATGAATCTTCCCAACTGGTCAACGTCGGTAGATTCCTCTGGTATGATGGCAGCCTCGGCACCACTTGCGATGGCAGAGTTCTGAGCCAAGAATCCAGCGTCACGTCCCATCACCTCGACAAAGAAGATGCGCTCGTGGCTCTGTGCCGTGTCGCGTATGCGGTCCACACACTCTAGGATAGTATTGAGTGTAGTGTCGTATCCTATTGTAGAGTCAGTGCCATAGAGGTCATTGTCGATAGTTCCGGGCAGTCCGATGCACGGCACGTCATATTCCGCAGCGAAGTTGCGCGCACCTGTGAGCGAACCGTTACCACCTATCACCACGAGGGCGTCGATATTCTCCTTCACGAGTGTGTCGTATGCCTTCTGCATACCCTCTGGAGTCATAAACTCCTTACTGCGTGCAGTTTTGAGGATTGTACCTCCCTGCATGATGATACCACTCACATTCTCTGTGGTAAATGGTTTCACCTCGCCGTTGATGAGTCCGTCGTATCCGCGGTAGATACCTTTGATTTGGAAACCATTGTAGATACCAGCACGTGTGACGGCACGTATAGCAGCGTTCATTCCGGGGGCGTCGCCTCCAGATGTCAAAATTCCAATTGTCTTAATCTTTGCCATAAACTCTCTTTTATATGATTACTATCTTCTTCATTCTTCATTTAGAACATTCTTCATTTAAAAAAAGTTCACTTCCGCCCATAGGATAATCATTCCGAGCAACCAGCCCACAGCCACCTTAGGCGTGATGTTCCTGAAATACCAACCTATATGTATTCTCTCCATCTTCATCAGTGCGAGTCCGCTCGATGATGCGAAGCACAACAGGCATCCTCCAATACTTGTCGTATAGACAATCAGTTTCCAGAACGCACCGTTCTGCACGAAATTAGCCATATAATCTGCATCCGCCCACAATTCCAGGTCTTGTGCCTCCACTACAGGATACATCGACAATGCCGTCATTGCCACTGTGAAGGTATCCACCACTCCACTTATCAGTCCTGCAATCACACCTATCACCCATATATTATGAATATTGTAGTCGAGCCACTCCGACACTGTTGCAAAGAATCCCGTTTCCGTCACCACTCCGAATGCGAGCATGATGCCCATGACGAAGAGAATGAGTTGCAGGCTACCATATTGCACCGACTGTGGCGATCTTCTCTGCACCATCAAGTCGCTGTTGATAATTTTGCGGTTGAAAGCCTCGTTCACCACCCACAGCACCGACAGCACGCAGAGCGCACCGAGAAACGGACTCAGTTTGGTGATGTTATGGAATGTAGGTATAAACCACAGTCCTCCGATACCCACGAAGAGCATGATTATTCTCTGCCATCTATTGAGATTGGTGTCGTCACCCCTGTATGGCATTGCGGGCCATTCCACGTCGAGCCTGTCGGGCAGTGACATTCTTATCAATAATGTGGGCACTACCCAAGCCACCACAGCCGGCACGAAGAGATAAGCCGAGAAATTAGTGGCGGTGACTGCCTCTCCTCCCCATAGTATCACTCCTGCGGGGTCGCCTATGACAGTAAACCCGCCTCCTGCGTTTGCCGCCAGCACGATAGCGCTACCGATGAGCATTCTCTGCCTTCTGTTTTGCACGATATTTCTCATGATGACGAGCATCAATACCGTAGTTGTGAGATTGTCGAGATTGGCTGAGATGAGGAAGGTGGCGATGGTTATCGTCCATAGCAGTCGCTTTGAGTTTCTCGTGCGTATCCATTCGCTTATAAAATCGAAGCAACCGTTATTGTTGAGAATCTCGATAATAGTCATTGTAGCGAGCAGGAACATCACGATAGCAGCCGCCTTACCTACGTATTTCAGGAAGATGGTGTCATATATAAACAGTTTCACTGCCCTACTGTTAGCCTCTTCACCTGCGAGGAAATCGATATATTCGTGTGGGTGTTCGCTCATCACGAAGTCAGTGCCATAGCATATATAGAACACCCATCCTGCAGTTGCCATAAACATGGCAATAGCAGCCTTGTTCACGTTTGTGACATGGGTTGTAGCTATGAGGGAATACCCCAAAAGCAGTATCAGGACTATTATCAAAGTCATCATAACTAATACACTATATCGTTTTCAATGTGCAAAGATAATAATCTTTAGGTAAAAACCATAAAAAAAAGCAACTTTTTTATTGCT
>JALFCW010000001.1 GCA_022771625.1 Prevotella sp. | reverse complement strand
TGGAAAGCATCGCCAGCCATGCCGCCACCGCTTGCGGGAAGTCCTATTTTGTTCAGGCTCACAATCATGCTGTATTTAGGCTTATTGGCAGGGAAGAAGCCACAAAATGCTACTTGATATTCGGAAACAGCATTGTCCCCTTCGTAATATTCATTCACCTGTGAAGTGCCTGTTTTTCCTGCCACTAATATTTTGGCAGAACCTGCTTTATGTCCCAATCCTTGACTAACCACATGTTCTAATGTCTGCTGCATAAGAGCAATATTCTCTTTTTTAGCAATCTGCTCATTGACTACCTCAGCAATGCCAGGCACTAATGTTGGCTTTACCATCTTACCATTATTAGCGATAGCATTATAGAAAGTCAGCATCTGGATTGGGGCGATTTTCCTATTGTAGCCTATCGCACTCCAGAGAATATCCTTATTCAACCAATCGGAATCTTTCGGGGAACTATAGACAGAAGGACGCAAACCTTCAATTCCTTCAATGCTGTTAGGCTGTCCAAAACTCATAGAGTCAAGTTTGTTGAAATAATCCTGTTCGTGTCCTTTAAAAAGACTCCAAATCGTCTTACTGATTCCGATATTCGAGCTAACCCCTAATGCCCGACCCAATGTCACTTCACCATAACCGCCTCTACGCCAGTTATGATCCTTCATTATCCGATCATCATCTATCTGCCACACACCATTACCAGTATCTACAACATCTGATAGATGAGCTTTCCCCGATTCTAATCCTACTAATAATGATACTGTCATAGTTAATGCTCCTAATTCCTGTTGATAAGCAAAGTTCTGGCATGGTTGGAACTTACCTTCAAAGTTACGTTCACGACCAGCCATAGCAAGTATTTCTCCAGTTTGAACATTCATAATAATCACCTGACCTTGCAAACCGTTAATCTCTGTTAGCTTGTCATTCAAAAGAGAGTCTGCGGCATGTTGCAATGCAGGGGAAATTGTTGATCCTTCTTGCGACATCGGTAATGTGTTGCCAGTAGAGCTACACCTATTGTATATAAGATAGCAGACAATAGTGAGTACCACACAAGCGATAGCTACTATCCATTTCCAATTATTGCTTTTTCTATTCTCAGTTCCGAGTACCTGTAATTCGTCATTATTCATAACTTGCCCTCCTTTTCCGATTCAATCAGAGTTTTCAACTGTTTAAGAGCCTCCTTTGAAGCCTGTAAAGTAAAAGCCTGATTCACTTCCATGTTCGACATTACTAACTGTTGCTTGTTGACATTAATCTTAAAGATGTACGCACGATTAACAATCAGCGACTTACCAATTCGGATAAATGTCATTGCCTCCTTACCGATTTGATCCTCAATCATCTGCTGACAATGGGCCAGGTTCATTGTGAACACATGCTCCGTCTTATCATGCAGCACCATCGTGGAGTAGTTACCATCTGACTCCACGTAAACGATTCTCTCAGGTCTTACCCTGACAAGTTCGTTGGCATTCGATATGATTAGTACTTTGTTGCTCACTTACTCAATTTTTCGGCAAATTTAATAGATTTGGTTCAAATATCAAAGATTATTGGGCTCAATTTGTACATAATATGCGTTTGATTGTATGAAATTGAGGCTGGTCATAATCAAAGCCTACCCTAATTGGCGAATTCCATTCACAACAGAATACCCCAATCTTCGGATTTTTACAAATCATCTATAAACTATCTATCAGTCCATTGAGGAATTACGCCCCCATTTAGTTTGCGTCCAAGTTCGTCACACAAGTCTAAAAAAGATTGTCTGCGCCTCATAGCCTCTTCTCGTAATTGAGGTGACTCTTCTCCTTCCACATAATTGTATTTACCATTTAATGCTCTCAATTTTGCTCGTACTTCATTTCGTACGTCGTCAATTTGCTCAATGGTAATATCGTCCCAATTAATATAGAAATATGCTTTCATAAAGATACTTATCACTTCTTTAACGTATTGATCAGATTCAGACAATTGGTTATTATTGTTTGGAGCAACATTTTCATTCTGATTTGAAATTGCAGTAGGTTCTGATTCTTCTTGATATTGTGATGTAGATGCCTTATTTCCGCAACTACTCCAGACGCAAACAAGAACAAATGATATTACAGTGACTTTAATTTTTATCATACAATTCTGCTATTTAATTCCACGGATTGTTAATTCTTATAGTATTTGTTGGTCTGCACCTTTCATCTATCTTACTGGTAAATTCTCTTGAGAAATAGTAACTACTCTCATATCTTTTCATTTCATCAGTATTAAGAGTGCAAATCTTTCCTTTATCAGAGTATTCTGTTTCACCGTACTTGTTTTTATATTTTGTTTTCAGATAAACATCATAATTCCCACTTTTGAAGAAACCGCTGATACCGTGAAATTCGTTATAGACAGCTTCTGCTACCTCATTTAATGATATGCTCCCATATGACACTTCGTTAATTCCTGAAATGCCAACTGTTCGAGAAGGGATTTCAATGATTATACTATTCCCATTTGTTTTTACGCTGTATTCACTATCACCACATGAAGTAAGAAACAGTATGCACATAGTAGACAATATTGTCACTAAATTCCGATTAATCCTTGACTTTCTCATAAATCTATAAGTTTTTAGTTAATAAACAGCTTCTGCCAATTGTATTTGGCCGTCGAAAACAATAACATAATACGATTTCCCCTGATATTGGTGAATAGGTCTGTCGCTAATATTAAATTCTACATGATGGTTTGTCAAATAGAAATTATGGAATCTTTCACTACCTCCAGAATTTGTAAGCCGAATAGGACCCTGATATTTCACAGCCCACGTTTTTGTTCCCTTATTCGTGTTTTTAACTTCGATTACACTACTGGTTATAGTAAGGGGATTGTATATTGAACGAAAGACCATTTTGCCTTTATTCTTTTCTACAATATATCGACTTATATATCTACCAAAAGATCTTTTGGAACTGTTAGAACTGTTGGTGTTGTATGAAGAACTGCTTCTACTTGTTGATGTTGTTTTTGATCCATCAGAATAATACCATTGAACTTTAGGGATTGGCGATGAACTTGATGAATTTGATGATAACTTTTTAGGAGTGTCATCAATTATCACGGGTTTCCAATCACTATTACCAGAGTACTGCGGCGTCGTAGTGGTAGACTGAGAAAAGCCTTTTAATACGCATAAACACATTAGGAGTAATAATATAAATCGTTTTTTCATAATTGACTATTTTAATTTGAACATTGACCTGCGATACCAAGAAACATTAATAAACAAAATAACAAAAAAGCTATAACTCCACAACCTCCCAAACCAGAATCTTCGGAAGTCCCGTGTTTCTTTTCATAATTGCGTAAAATCGGTATATAAATAAATAATCCGCCCAAGAACGCAATAATCACAAATACGCAAACTAAATAGAAAGTAGGTGTGACTCCATTTTCATCTGCCACCCAATTCTTTGAAAAGAGAGTTTGCGAATAAAAAATTAACAAACTCAATAACATAAGATATTTTTTTATATTACTCATTTGTGAAATAGTTATGAAGTATGTCAGTTTATTATTTCGTCCAATCAACAAAGGCACCTACATATTGATAGTTACTGCCCATAGTAACTCGCCTCTTTTGGATAGTAGAAGAACCGCTTGGTATATTTACATCAAAAACAATAGTTTCATATTTGTATTGATTTGTATCGAACATGTCATACTTGCGAGACAAATCTTTCTTCTTAATAGTTACTGCAACCTTAGTAATTGTCTTAGAGGAATTATTAGTAAACTTAGCACCAAAGGTTTGTGTAGATTCATTATATGCACAACTGAGTCCAACAGAAGCTTTTGTGTTCCCGATTTGCATGCTCTCGTTAAACATACTGATTCCTTTTGTTGATGAAATACCCATCAACAAAAGCAACAATATAAGTAAACAGAATCTCTTCATATTGTCCTTTTTATGCCCTCAGTTCCCAAGATGAAAGCGGATTAAAGTTAAAGAGTGTGGGACTATTGACACTACAGTACTAAGGTTCTGGACTATCTGCCTAAATGTAATAAACAATCGCCCACACCTTTAGCATATACTGTTCCTATAAAGGGTAAAATAATCCTAATGATGCGAGCATATTGTCTACTATCTTTTTAAGCGTAGCAACTAACGCTTACGTTGCATCTGAATTGTCCAGATTCTAAGTACAAATAGTATTCAATCACTCTTTTTTAATAAGTTTGAGCCATTAAAACGCACCCCAACACTACGAAACACTTGAAACTCGCCGCTAATATACGAAAAGAAATCCACATATAGCACAAAACTTGCAAATAATTAGCAATTTTTAACGCAATTGGTTCTGGATCGGAGAAGAACGGCATTAAAACAGTAAGGTAGAGCACCGTTTTTGATGCCCCACCCAATTATTAACTATAAACTCTCCACAATTCCAATTTGTCACCAACAACAAACAAACCTTTATCCTTGATAAACCAAATTTCTTCTATTCCGTAAGAGTTTGGCTTAACCTCATACTTCACGAACTTGTAAGCATACCAAGGTTGTTTAACCGTTTTAATCATTTCTTTGTCATAATCTACTTCTTTGGCTCTTAACGTCACATATATGATTTTAAGCCCATGCTGTATTTTATGAGTCTCCTACACGCTATAATTGGGGCTTTTATTATTAATAAGGTAGAAGTACGGATTTAAGAAAACCTCTTTAGCCTATTTTTGAGGTTTTGGGGTGCTGATTATGTCAAATTCTGACAAAACAAAAAAGCTTGTAAGTATTTGACCTACAAGCCTTTATCTTGGGTGCCCGGTGGGACTCGAACCCACGACATTCAGAACCACAATCTGACGCTCTAACCAACTGAACTACGGGCACCATGTTTGCCTCGATTTGTTTACCCTAATGGGTTACTTCTCAAAAGCGAGTGCAAAGGTACGGAATTTATTTGAAACTACCAAATAAATGCCGTACCTTTTAACATCTTTTTTAATTAGCAGGCTGTGCAGGGGCCTTTGGAGCTGCAGGAGCGGCCTTTTCAGCTGCTGCAGGAGCGGCTTTCTTACCAGCAGCGGGAGCTGCCTCCTTAGTCTGGCTAGCACCAAATCCCGGAAGGTTGTTGGGGTTGGTAGTGGGGTTCTCCACATTCTCCATCACTGAAGAATCGTGAACAGCCTGAGGTGCCACATAAGCACATGCCACACTGATGACTACCATAGCGAGGGCAAGCGACCATGTTGTCTTCTCGATGAAGTCGGTCGTCTTGCGAACGCCACCAATCTGATTGTAGGATGCGAAGCTCGATGAGAGACCGCCACCCTTTGACTCCTGGATGAGCACAATGCAAATCATGAGCACTGCCACCAGGCAAATTAAAATTACTAATAATGTGTACATCTTTCTTTTTATTTATTTTTTATTGTTATTTATAATCAGTTTTTCCAAAAATCTTATTTGGTCGGCGATGAAGGTATTCTTCTGCTGACTATTGGCATTGAGCCTGCGCAGAATGTCTAACGCCTTGTTGTATCTGCCCTGCTTGATATATATGCGGGCGAGGGTCTCGGTGAAGAAGCCGTCTTCGCCTTCCTTGCCGCCTTCGTCGGTGCCATCGTTGATCTGAGGCACAAACTCTGGAACATCGCTTAGAACAATCTTTCCCCGGTCTTGCTCGATGAAATTATCGATAAGGCTCTGACCCTTGAGTTGGGGAGTTGACTCCTCGTCTTTTTCATCTTCCTCGCTCTCGAGCAGATAAGCCACATAATCGACTGCTGCATCTGCCGGTGTGGGCTTGCGCTTCTTGTGCTGACCATCGGGCTTATCCTCTTCTTCCACGGGGATTGTTTCGAGGAAGTTATCGATGAGCGATATGGTGCGGCTGTCCTTGGAGTCGTTGTCCTTTGGAGCTGCCTCGCTTGCCTTTTTCTGAGGCTGCAGTTTATAGTGGGCTGCCTCGATAAGCCTGAACAACACCTTGCGGTCGGTGATGTAGATGGAGGCACGACGCAATTCCTCGTCGAAGGTAGGGTCGTGGAGCAGATAGAGGTTCTGCAGCATGAGCAGGCGTGCCGTCTGAAAATAAGGATACAGTGCGAGGAGGGAGCGCAACTCATACAATGTGTCGCGATCCATCTCGTCGGGGTGGTTGATGAGTCGTGTCAGTTCCATTCTCTGTACCTTATTATATATATATTACCAGTTTGCCACTGTGGCATTGAATATCTGGTCGGTGATCTCCTTCACCATCTGTGTCACCAATTCTTCCTGCACGGCATTGAGCGACTGCGTGTTGTCGTATGTCGATTGTGCAGTAAACTGGCGCTCGAAGTCCTGGGCATGGTTGGCGTTATTGGTAAACCTCACGTTGACAGTCATCGAGAGTTCTGTCTGTGAAGAATAGCCCTCGCTCGACACCGACTTATTGCGCTGATCGTAGCGGGTGATTTCGCCTTCTATCTTCAGGTCGCCGTTACGCTTCACCTGTATCAGTTTGGTGTGGCTGGCGAAGATATCCTTCAACTGGTTGTTGAAGATTGGTCCCATCGGTCCCCAGACGTAGCTTGAGCGAATAGGGAAGTCGGCTATCTGAATGGTCTTCGTCTGCGAATAGTCGATGCTGGCGCCGTTGAACTTTATCGACACCGAGCATGCCAGGGGCACGACTGCGAGACACATGGCAAACGCCACCTTCAATATCTTATTTATACGTTTGTTCATCGTCATATATTCACTCTCTATGAGTTTTAATAATCTTCCAGACCATACTGCTTGAGTCGCCTATAGAGCGTGCGATCGGAATAACCGAGTTCCTCTGCCGCCTTCTTGCGGTTGCCGTTGTTGCGCTCCAATGCCTTGATAAGCATCTGTTTCTCGATGGTTTCGAGGTTGAGCGAATTAGTAGGCTCCACATATTCCTCTGCCACTGCGTCCTCTGCCACTCGGGGCAGATAATTCTGAGTGGGAGCCACGGCAGGAGTATTGGCTGTGGAGGTATTGAGTTTCTTCTTGAGCTCATTTAACTCCTGCGTAAGTTCGTTGACATGTCCGCGCAATTCGAACAATATCTTGTAGAGAATCTCTCTCTCGCCCTCAAAACTGTGATCGGAGTCACTCTTGTGGCTCATCGACACGAGTTGGGTGGTCTCGATGTCCTGAGGGATATACTCCGACAGCACCTCGGGAGTTATATCCCTTTGAGGGCTGAGTATGGAGATCTGCTCAGTGACATTCTTTAGTTGGCGGATATTGCCAGGCCACTTGTATTTCATGAGCATGTCGCGAGCTCCATCGGTGAGCACCACCTTCTCCATCTTATACTTTTCAGCCATCTGCATGGCAAAGAAGCGGAACAGCAGAGGGATGTCGTCGCCTCGCTCCCTCAACGGGGGCATTTGGATGGGTATCGAGTTGAGTCGATAATAGAGGTCCTCGCGAAATCGTCCCTCACTGATGGCTCGCTGCATATTGACATTTGTGGCTGCCACCACCCTGACATCGGTCTTGCGCACGTCTGTGGCTCCCACAGGGATATATTCCCCTGTCTCGAGCACCCTGAGCAGGCGCGCCTGTGTGGCTAAGGGCAATTCGCCCACCTCGTCAAGGAAGAGCGTACCCTTGTCGGCTGCTCCGAAATATCCAGGGCTGTCGCTAATAGCTCCTGTGAACGAGCCCTTGACATGACCGAATAACTCGCTGTCGATTGTTCCCTCGGGAATAGAACCGCAGTTGATGGCAAAATACTTGCCACGGCGACGAGGCGAACTGTCGTGTATGACGCGGGGGATGACCTCCTTGCCCACTCCACTCTCTCCTACTATCAGCACACTCAAATCAGTGGGCGCCACTTGGAGAGCGACGTCGAGCGCGTGATTCAAGGAGGCGCAATTGCCTACAATCTTGTACCGCTGTTTTATGTCTTGAAGCTCTGATACTTTCATTTAGAGGGCAAAGGTACACACTTTTTTTGATATTACCACATTTTCAGCCCATATTTTAGCTTTTTTTGTCGAATTTAATGAGCAATAGGCCTATTGCTGTCCAAATTAGCTCTCTTACGCGCACTATTAGCGCCACAAAGATGCCAGCACTCGTAGTGAGGGCAAGACCCTTGGCGGACATCAGAAATCCGCCCTCGCGACCGCCCAACTGCAGAGGCATGAAGAAGAGCATATTGGCAAACAACGACGTGAAAGCCAGGATGAGTATGCTGTCGAGATAATTAGCCGAGGGCTGAATGACGAGCAGGATGAAATATATCTCAAGCGCCGACACTATGCGGCACGACAACTCGAGCAACACGGCTGAGACGAAGGCCTTGGGATTCTGATTGTGGAGCGATGCTATCTGACTGTCGATATTAGCCAACTGCTCGCGATGGCGCTCGAAGAACCCTTGTGCCCATCGCTTAACGAGGGGGAAACGGCTCAACAAACCAAGACAGCTGACGGCAATACCCTTCTTGTAGCCCTTGACGAAAAACCATATCGCCACGAGCGAAAACAAACTAATCACCAGGAGCATGACTCCCATAGCTATGTTTAGCGGATGGACTACGACATAGAGCAGCACCGAGAGAAACCAAAACCAGAAGTGGCTGAAGATGTGGGTCATCGCAAAGAGTATCACCGACGACGAGGCACGCTCTGTGCCTATCTTAGGAGAGAGCGACATAATGCGATAGGGTTCGCCTCCCATCAAACCACCCGGAGTGGCATAATTGAGGGCAAACCCCGACACCGTTATCTTATAGAGCCACCAAAATCCCACTTTCTTCACATTCTTGTCGTCGGCATCACCGGCATTGTTGATGATGACATACCATGAGGCAGTATTGAACATGTAGAGGAAAAACCACAAGGCTATCACTGCCACAAACCAATAACCTGCCCTCGACAACCCGCTCCACACCTGGGCAAAGTCGAGTTGGGTGACCATCAAAGCAAGAACGGCAAGGCCGAACACGAAGAATATGTTTTGGTATTTCTTTTTCACTTAAACTGATCTTTGGGTTTCGGTATGTTGAAACGCACCTTCTCGCTGTCGTCCTTCTTCTCGTGATAGAGTTTGGGAAGTGGATTCTCCAACGGAGCATCGTAGTTGGCACGATTGCGGAAGATATCTATTGCCATAAAGATAGCCTGACGGAACGAGTTCTCGTCGGCCACTCCCGTACCGGCAATATCATAGGCTGTGCCATGGTCGGGAGAGGTGCGCACGATAGGAAGACCGGCGGTGTAGTTTACTCCATCTTCCACGGCAAGCGTCTTGAACGGGGCAAGACCCTGGTCGTGATACATGGCAAGGACTGCATCGAACTTGGAATACTGTCCGCTACCGAAGAATCCGTCGGCGGGATAAGGACCGAATGCCTGTATGCCGTTCTCTGCCAATTCGTCGATGGCAGGCAAAATGATTGTCTGCTCCTCATCGCCTATCACTCCGCAGTCGCCTGCATGGGGATTGAGCGCGAGCACTGCAATGCGGGGGTTGGAGATACGGAAGTCGCGCTTCAGACTCTTATGCAAGATGGTGGCCTTCTCGACGATGAGATCCTTGGTGATGGCTCCTGCTACATCCTTGATGGCAAGATGAGTGGTGACGAGAGCCACACGCAGACTGCCATTGGTGAGAATCATGAGAGCCTTGTTGCCCTCGCCCACGCAATCCTCGATATACTCGGTGTGGCCGTGGAAATGGAACAGTTTGCTCTGGATATTCTTCTTGTTGATAGGAGCAGTGACGAGCACGTCATAGAGCTCAGAGCGGAAGTCGGTCATCGCCATGTCGAGTGCCTTGAGCGCTGCCTCGCCAGCCACTGGAGAGGGAACGCCAAACTCCACCTTCACCTCCTCGTCGAAGGTGGCGAGCATATTTACACGACCGTCCTTTGCCTCCTCGGCGCGGTCGATAATACTAAACTGGGTATTTAGCCCGAGTAGTTTCTTGTGATAGGCCGCCACCTTGGGCGAACCATAGATTATCGGAGTGCAGAGCTCGAGCATCTCGGGATCTGCAAATGTCTTGAGGATTACCTCATATCCGATGCCGTTAGTATCACCGTGGGTGATAGCAACGCGTATTTTCTTGTCTTCTTCCATAGATGATTTTGTATATATATTGTTTTATCGTTCAAGACTGAGCGTATATAGCGCAGCCTCCAATCTTTTGATTATATTCCTTTTTTGTTCGCCGGGAGCATATACAAATGCCTCGGCTGTAAGAGTGACGCCCTGAAGGGTATCGACTATCGTGTGGCTAACGAATGGACCACCCATGATGTCGCCTTCCATCTGCCATAGACCCCGCATCTCGACTATCGTGCGACCGCCCACACGGAGTGTCTTCACAGTAGGGGCAATGCGGCGCTCGGTGGCCATATACATACTGTCGGTCTCGCCCTTGATGTTCGTGCGCATCACACTGTCGCGAATTGCGATTAGGCGTTCTGCCGACACATCGGTGCCCGGGACGCTATACACGCACAGATTGCGCATCGACTTACTGCCATCGTCGGAGAGCCATATAAACCGGTTGCCACGCTTGGTCTTAGTGACGTCGGAGGGGATGAGTATCCGGCATCCCACAGCCTTCTCCACGTCTTTCTCCCTTGCCGGCGAATGTGACTTGCGCAGATGGCGCAATGCAACATTGGTTTCGAATCTGCCAAGCAATGAGCACAATGAGCGACCTATGCGCTCGTGGTCGGCGGCAATCGAGTCGGCCGAAGGTGTCTCGACATACACGATTATCTGCGGAGTGGCATATACATCCTTCTCATATCTCAACCTTGTGGCGGTATGGCGACTCTCGTCAATATCCACAACGACTATAGCCCTGGCATAGCGCGAGGATTGGAGTGTAGTAACGTCGGCGGCATGACTGACATCGAAGTTGCTCTCGTCCTGTGGTAATCCTGCAAGGGGCTTTTCGAGCATCCTTGAGAACATCGAGCCCACCCGTGCGTCGGGACTCACCACTACCACATCATAGGGTTCGCCACTGCTGCGGGGTTTTATGTTCATGCCTTCATCGCACGATGCCAATGACAGAAACGCAAGCAGCAGAGACAGAATGACTGCAAATTTATTTCGGTTATACCTCATTGTTCTTCTTGGCTGTTGTGAGCAATCCACAGGCAGCGAAGATGTCCTGACCACGACTGGCACGTATGGTGGTGAACACGCCGTGCTTGGTGAGATAGTCGCGAAGGTTTTCCATCTTCTTGTCGTCGGCACCATGAAGGGGCACGTCGGGGATGGTGTGGAAGCGTATGAGATTGACCCTGCACTCCAAACCATCGACAAGGCGCACTATCTCGCGAGCATGCACCATCGAGTCGTTGACACCGCCGAAGACGATATACTCGAATGAGCAGCGACGCTGATGGGTGAAGTCGTATTGCTTCAACAGTGCCACCACATCGGATATTGCCATCTGCTTCTCGGCAGGCATGAGGGTGAGTCGCTGCTCGTGGAGGGGAGAGTGCATACTGATAGCGATATGGCACTCACTCTCGTCGAGGAATCGCTTGAGCTTGTTCTTAATACCCACACTGCTCACGGTGATGCGCTTGGGGCTCCATTGATACCCCCACTCGGCAGTGAGCACCTGTGTGGCACGCAACACATTGTCGAGATTGTCCATCGGTTCGCCCTGACCCATAAACACGATATTGGTGAGGGATGATATCTCGGGCAGCGAATATATCTGATTGAGGATATCAGCAGCTGTGAGATTGCCCTCAAATCCCTGTTTACCTGTTTGGCAGAAGAGGCAGTTCATCTTGCAGCCCACCTGCGACGACACGCATAGTGTTGCCCTGTCGCCGTCGGGAATATACACTGTCTCGACAAACTTGCCGCTTGCCGTGGGGAAGAGATACTTTATAGTACCGTCCTTCGACTTCTGACAATCCAATGGCGGCATGGCACCGATAGTACAGTTTTCACTGATTTTCAAGCGGTTGGCCTTGGAGATATTGGTCATCTGGTCGATATCCTTCACATTGGCGTCATACATCCACTTGGCTATCTGCTTGGCTGTAAAAGCGGGCATACCGAGTGAGACTACGAGAGCCTTGAGTTCATCGACATTCATTCCCAATAGTATCTTTTTGTTTGCTTCCATTGTCTTTTTGCATATTATAAGGTGCAAAGGTATAAAAAAATGCTGAATATCGCAAAAATATTCAGCATTTTTAAGTATTTGATTATTTCCTCGGTCCTTTTATACTGTCAGCGGGAGCAGGATTTGCCGAGCGGGTTGGAGCCCAATAGCGGTTGTCGCTGGTTTTTATGAGCCGGAAGGATGCCACATCTTCATAGGTTCTGGCATCGCAGAAGATACCCGAGAAGCGGGTTCCTGTCTGGGAATATCTGTCGATGACGATGTCTGTTTCATCATCATAATAGATATAGATTCTACCATTACTCACATACCAATCAAACTCGTTGACATATTCGTATCCACGCGGACTCCAGTCGTATTCTATACCATAACCACCACGTGAGAAATCACCGTCCTGCACAAAGACTATCTTGGTGTCCCAATTTTCGGTATAGTCGTTGAAGCGGTCGCTATATCTAGTTGTTTGAATCCAACCTTCCCACGTTCCGTTGAGGTCGTATGCCTGGTCAACATCCTCGTCGCAACTTGTGAGTGTCATTACCATTGCGAGGGTCATCATCACCATTGTGATATTAGTAAAAAGTCTTTTCATAATCATTTATGTTTTAATGCGTTAATAATCTTTTGTCGGTGCAAAGATAGTCGATTTTTCTTAACTGACAATAGATGAAATTCCTATTTGGCTTAGGGAAATTCCTATTCTTCGGAGGTTTTCACTTTTTTGCCAAAGTCGGGATCTATCTTCAGGAATGCTGTTACGGCAAAAGTGATGGCGCAACATATCATAACGATGATGAAGAACATACGATAACCCACCATATCCTTGATAAATCCCGAGAGCATGCCCGGAAGCATCAGTCCGAGGTAGGAAATGCCGGTGCAAATGGAATAGTGGGAGGTCTTGTATTTTCCCTGACTGTAATAGAGCATATAGAGGGTAAGGACAGTGAATCCGAGACCGTAGCCAAACTGCTCGATGAAGAGGCACGACGACACGACGACGAGGTTGGAGTTGAGCGAATAACTTAGGTAGATATACACCACATCGGGCAATGTGATGGCACACACCATTGGCCATAGCCAGCGCTTCATACCGTCGCGACTGACGAGTACGCCTCCGAGGATGCCACCGAGGAGGAGACCGATGAGACCGACAGTGCCATTGGCGAGTCCGTATTCCTGTGGCGAGAGTCCTAATCCTCCGGCATAGTTATGGCGGAGCATGAAGGTCTTGGTCATCGTGTTGAGCAATGCCTCCGGGAATCGGTAGAACAGCAGGAAAAGCATTACTATCAATGTGCCGCGGCGGTCGAATTTCTGGAAGAACGTAATAAACATCTTCTTCAGTTCCGACGTCACCTCTGTCAATGTGCGCTTGGTGTGCACATCCTCTGTGGGGCGAGGCATAAACCGACTATGATAGAGCCATAATCCGATGAACAATCCCGCCAAACCATAGAATATCAATGCCCATGTGAAGCGTATCTGTCCACGGAACATCACTTGTAATATACCAGCCAGTGATACAAGCATACCATTGACAAAGATGATGGCAAGGCGATAGAAGGTATTGCGCAATCCTACATATTTTGCCTGATTGTGGTCATCGAGTTCTATCATATAGTACCCGTCGGCGGAGATGTCGTGGGTGGCACTACAGAAGGCGATGATGAAGAAGAGACACATGGTGGCCTGAAACCAGAATGCGGTGGGAATGGAAAACGCGATTCCGGCAAGCGAGGCTCCCATCAATGCCTGCATTGCAAGCACCCACCAGCGCTTGGTCTTCAACAAGTCGATAAACGGGCTCCACAGGGGTTTTATCACCCAAGGGAGGGCAAGCCATCCGGTGTATAATCCCACCTCGGCATCCGAGAGTCCCATCTGCATATACATCACCACCGAGAGTCCGGTGACGATGATGTTGGGCAATCCCTCGGCAAAGTAAAGCGTGGGTATCCACGCCCATGGATTTCTATGTTTCATATTTATATATAATACTTCTTAATCTCAGCACCACGATAGTAGTGGAGCAATATTTTGTCGTAGGGATAACCCTTCTCCCCCATCACTGCGGCACCTATTTGGCATAAACCTACACCATGTCCCCAACCGGCTCCGATAATGGTGAAGGAAGAGGGCACTTTGTCGCCTTCATTCGCGAAATGCTTATCCACGACAAAGGCACTGCTATATAGATGAGTGTCGGAGAGTGTACGGCGTATCTCGAGTTCCTTACCGATGGTGAGCGTCTTCTTGACGCCCACGATTTTCAGTCGGCATATTCTTCCGCTCTTTCCTCGTTCCACGGGTATGAGGTCGATGATGTCGCCAAAGTCATCCTTGATTTTCTCGGATATCAGTCGCGACAGTTCCTCCTGGGTATATTCCACTCGCCAGCGATAGAAATCAGGTGTTTCCTGGTCGTAGTCGTTGAGCACCTGCGAGAGCACCGCTTTGTCGGTGGTGTTGCAATAGGCCTCTGGCGATGTGCGAATCCAATTGTCAAAGAATGCCTCATCCCTCATTGGCACTCCCTCCGGTCGCCGAATTTCGTTTCCTAATTCCTCATTGTCACAAATCGACAAGAGGTAAGGTTTGGGAGTATTCTCCCAGCAATATTGGAATTCCTCGGTGATACCGCCGCAACACTTGCTGAATCTTGCGTCGCATATCTCTTCGTCGCTTGTGAGAACCTGTCCTCGGGTGGCATTCACCGCTTCCTCAACAGCGGCATTGCCGGCATTGGTGATACCCTGATAACGCTGACAGTGATCATCGGCACATACATCGAATATCGTGTGGTCCTCACGGTCATACCACCGGATTATCTCGTCGTCCTTCTTGATAAACGAGAAGAAATTGTTGGCACCATCTTTCAGTTTGGCTCTCTTCTCCATCTGTGCCAAGAGCCATGAGCGCGAGATAACGGCATGAGCCTTGAGCAGTTCCACACTCGATGTGGCACTCATCTCGCTTGATATCACACTCATAAGATATTTCTCGACGGGAATGATGTTGATGGCAATAATCTCGTCGGCCTCAACAACAAGTTGCAACTGTCCGTTGAACACTTGCGTCTGCTTGCGTTCCCAATGGAAGTTGACCCCAATGGTGACGTCGTGCAGCGAGAACGAGGCATCATCGGTGTGGGGGCGGAAGGTGAGTTCGCGATACTGATTTCCGCGCCATAAGATACCACCCTCAGAGAACTCCACCGTCTGTTCGCCCTCAAGGGTCTCGCCCTTGGCTGTGTATGGGGCATTGAGGAAGAAGGATATCTTCTGTCCGCTCAATATTCCCACCTTCACCATCGGTTCTTCCTTGTATTCAATGTTGCGTCGGGGAGTCGCCTTATGCTTAACAATCAGTTCGATCACTTTCTTCATCTTATCCTCACCGAGTGCCACCTCGCGCAAGATAGCCTCGGCCTTGTCGGCAGTGAGGCGCTCAAAGTCCTCCTGACGTGGGGTGATGATTAGTCCTGCCATGTCGAGCGCTCCGGGGCTCACGAGATATTTTTCCTCTCCCTCTGCCGAATAGCAGTCAGGACGATGCTTTTCTCGTGGGAATACCACAGTGAGATAATCATCGGCAACACGCCAACTCACCACATTCATCATCGGTTCGGTGTCGCCCTCGTTCTGCGGCAGTGAGTTATACACGATATTAAACAGTCGCTGTCCGCTCTTCTTGGATTTGCTCTTGATGAGCAAGGCTGCCACAGGATAGTCGATGATATTCCATATACCCTCGCCTTCCTCACATTCGAGGATGGGAGTGAGATTGCGCGAGAGGCGCTGCCAACTGCGCTGCAGGGGCAACACTCCACTGGTGCCTGCCTGGAAATGGGCATGGTCGGGAGCCGAGGCTCCACATTTGGGACCATTGTAAAACACCATCATCTCGGGATATTCGTCGAGCAGGTTGAACATCTCACCATAATTACCCAAGATGCGCTGAGGTTCGTGCCTCAACGAGGGGATGGTGAAATGCGTTGGCAAGATGGGGAATGGATTGACGAGCAACTCAAAATGCTCGTCGATAATCTTCTTCGTCTGCTCCTTTGGACGATTTTCGTCGCATAGGAAGCAAGGGCGCTGGGCAATTGCCTTCTTGTCGATATTTGCTCCCGTGGATGTTATTCTTGCGGGATTCCACTGCACATTGATGGTAATGGCATCACAGGGGAGTTCGCGGGTCTTCACTCCCTGCAACTGCTGATAGCGACGACGGGCGTCATCCCATGTCTCCAACTGGCGGTTGAAGAATCTGAGCAGCGGACTGTCGATCATGATGTCTGCCTTACCCTTCTGCATCTGTTGGCGAGCAGAAATCTCGAGTGTGCGCAGTCGGTCCTTATATAGGTTGTTGGCATTGATCTTGTCGATACTCAATGCAGCATCGCTGTTTCCTACCCATCGGCGGCATAGATAGAGTTCGTCGTATATTCTGCCTATGCGATAGCGACGCGAAAAAATGAGTCCGAGGGCATAATCCTCACCATAGCTTGTATTGGGGAATTGTATCTGTCGGAGCAAGGGTGTGAAGAAGGCTCTTGGAGCACCCAATCCATTTATTCGCAAGGCATTGTTAGGCCCATTCTCATCTGTCCACTCCTTATGGGCAATAAGTCCGGGAGGAAGGGTGTTGAGGTCGAAATCGCACATGCGATATGAGCCTATCACCATTGCCGCCTTCTGCTGCTTGAAGGCATCAACGATTGTCTGCAATGTATGTGGCGAGGAATAGAGGTCGTCGCTATCGAGTTGCACTGCAAATCGTCCGCATCGCTCATCGTTGATGGCTACATTCCAGCATCCGCCGATACCCAGGTCATTGCGCTCTGGAATAATATGAACAAGACGAGAACATTCTTCATTCTTCATTTTTAATTCTTCATTTTGAATAATCTCCGTCGTTCCATCTGTAGAGTGATTATCCACCACAATGACGTTGTATTCGAATGTAGTTTCCTGTTGCAGCGCACTTCTCACGGCATCGAGGATAGTTTTTTCGCGGTTTCTTACGGGGATGACCACTGATGCCTCAACGGGAAAATCCTGCTCGTTGAAGTCGGGATATTGGTAGTAGTTGGTATCCACCAATGCACCGATGGCATCGAGATGTCGTGTAGCCACCTGCTCCATCTCTATCTGCACGTTGCGGTTGGCGGGATTGACATAGTCAAACTGCTTCACCCCACTTGCCCTGAGGTCGCGCTCCTCCTCGGTATATAGATATTCGTTGAGATGGAGGATATCACCCTTGCGACTGAGGAAGAGTCGAAGGTCGTAGAATCCCGCATGCTTGAGTTCGTCGCTATCCGTCTGGTTGTCAGCATATTCCCTAAGCAACCTACCATTGATAAGGACTAGTGAACCGAAGTCGAAGTCGTCGCGAATACTACCTTTCTGATAATCGATGGTGGGATGTTGCTTCATCTCTCCATTCTCCATCGAATAGTGGTCGCTATACACCATTGCCGCATCGGCATCAGCAGCCACGCGGAGCAGTCGTTCCAGGGCCGTCAAACCGATAGTGAGCGGTGTGGGTTTGGTGAGCAGCAGGGCATAGTCGGAATCCACATTCTCGGCAATGCTCATCATCGTGTTACTACTCGTGAGTGAGTCAACCACTACGAGAGCGCATCCCTCGGGAGCTTTGTTTTTTGCCGCCATGTCGGCGTTCACCAATAGGTGTATATGATGTGTTGTCCTGCTGTCGCGCAGGTATGCTATTGTCGGCTCGAGCACTGTGAAGTCGTCACAAGCCAAAAAACAGTCAATCTTTCCTCGCATAGGTTTCAATTTTTGAAAGTCTTTCGTTGTATTCTTGGTCGAGACGCGCGAAGATGTCGGCAACAGTGTCGATAGATTTTATCGCCGATGCAATCTGTCCGATTTCAATCTCTCCGTTCTCCACGTCACCCTCAAAGATACCGCGCTTAGAGGCTGCCTTGCCCATTATCGCGCGCAATGTATCTGCATCGGCTCCTGCTGCCTCTGCCTCTGCCACTTTGTTATACAAGGCGTTCTTTACAAGGCGCGTGGGGGATATTTTCTTAAGGCATAACATAGTGTCGCCCTCATTCAATGAAGTGCACATTCGTTTATACTCGTCACTTGCCGAACTCTCGGCTGCCAGGGCGAAGAGAGTACCTATCTGCACTCCCTCGGCTCCTAATGCCTCTGCCGCCAGGATAGCCTGACCGCTACCTATTCCTCCGGCGGCAATCAAGGGCAATGAGGTGGCTTTCCTCACCTGCGGTATTAGCGTGAATGTAGTCGTCTCCTCGCGACCGTTATGTCCACCTGCCTCAAAACCTTCTGCAACAATGGCATCCACTCCGGCATCCTCGCATTTTCGGGCGAAAAGACTGCTCGACACGACGTGCGCCACCTTGATACCTGCCTCATGCAGACGGGCGGTGAACTTCTTGGGACTGCCTGCCGATGTGAATACAATCTTCACTCCCTCGTCGATGATGATATCCATCAGTCGGTCGATTTCGGGATACATCAGCGGAACATTAATACCCCATGGCTTTGATGTCGCCTCGTTCATCTTGTGGATGTGCTCAACTAGGGTCTCTGGGTGCATAGATCCTGCACCAAGCAAACCGAGTCCGCCTGCGTTGCTCACTGCCGAGGCAAGACGCCAACCGCTACACCATACCATTCCTCCTTGAATTATCGGTTTTTCAATACCGAAGAGTTCACATATTCTATTCTTCTTCATATACGTCAATTATTATTTTATTAATAAACACAGAGTCACAGAGACACTGAGTTTTTTCATTTATTGAAATAATTTAATCCAGCACCTATGGCAGTGCAAAACTCTGAATGTTGAGGGATGTGGAACCTCACTCCATACAGATTGCCGATTGCAGGGAAGATGTCCTTGCATGCCGGCAAGAGGGTGAGATTGCCTATCAAGACAAAGTCCTTGATACTGCTGCCTATCGCCGCCAACACCGCCGCACTGCCTATCGACTGCAACACCATATAGATGAGTCCTCGTGCCACATCCTCGGGTTGGGCATTGCTCTGAGCCTTACCGAAGAGCGAGGCAGTGGCATCCATCGGTAATCCAGGGAGAGGACTCGCACTGATGTCGCCGATGAGAAGGTTGATATTGGCTAGATTTCCCTTTGTGGCAAGGTCGCAAACATAGTCGATGTCGCCGGTGTTGAGCAACAAGCGCGACAAGCCCTGCAGTGTTCCGCCACCAGCTCCAATACCGCCGATATGACTGATGTCGTTGCCTACGCACTTTACAAACGATGTACCAGTGCCCATGCTCACCACAATGGCATCCTTAATGCCCGACTCATGGCGCGCCCCAAGTCCGTCGGCAAGAAACTCCTCCACCTTGGTTGTCGGCAAGCCATATACCGGTTTGTCGATATAAGCACTACCCACACCGGTGAGCATGATATGCTCGATGTCGGTAAGACTGATACCTGTGTCATGAAGATACTTGCCAAACGCCCCGTAGAGCGAAGTCACCGGGTCGATTGCTGTGATACGTATTGGCGACACTACCTCGCCATCCTTTATTCCTATGATTTTTGTGGTACTTATGCCCACATCAATTCCAATTATTATACCCATTGCTCTTGTTCAATAGATGAATTATTGGGCAAAGGTAATATTATTTTTTCTTATTACCAAAAATATTCGGGATTTTATTGTATTTTTGCGTATAAATACAAAAAAAGCCGCTCTTTAATTGAGCAGCTTTCTTGTATGAGTGGTGCCACCAGGAATCGAACCGGGGACACAAGGATTTTCAGTCCTTTGCTCTACCA
>JALFCW010000110.1 GCA_022771625.1 Prevotella sp. | reverse complement strand
GTGCAAAGGTACGAATAAATTTTGAATTACCAAAATTTTTCGGCACTTTTTTTAATAATTTCTCGATTTTTCTTTATATTTCTGCAGTTTTACCCTCATTGAGTCCACTGAAAGGTCGATTGCCTCCTCAAAAGTGTCACTTACCTTCTCCACGAATAAGTTCGTGCCAGGAGCAGTAACCGACAGGCTCACTTCCTTATTTTGGGCAGTTGCGGGTTTTACCACTTTTAATTGCACCTCTACTTTCTGAATATCGTCTAATGACTTTTCCAACTTGGCGACTTTCTTCTCGATAAACGCCTGTAACTTCTCGGTAGCGTCAAAATGAATTGACTGAATCTTAATTTCCATAATTACCTCCGTCTTTTAAGGGTTATGCCCGTGGATGGGCTTGTTTATAAATTCGCTTCAACTGCTCGAATGTCGTATGAGTATAAATCTCTGTTGTTGCGATCTTCGCATGACCAAGCAGTTTTTTCACACTTTCTATTCCTGCGCCGTTATTGAGCATCGCCGTTGCAAACGAATGTCTCAACACGTGCGGCGAGCGCTTTTCTTGGGTTGTCACCTTTGCGAGATTATCTTCTACGATTTTTCTCACCTTTGCCGGAGTGATTCTCCGACATTTGTCATCGATGAACAATGGTCCTGACTTCTCCCCTATCACGCTTTCGCGTTCTGCGAGATATTTATCCAAGTCGGCTCTCAGTTCATCTCCGAATGGCACCACCCTGTCTTTGTTTCCCTTGCCCCTTACCTTTATATATTTATCTACCATATCTACCGATTCAACATCCATTCCTGTCAGTTCCGACACTCGAAGACCGGTTTGGTATAATAATATAATTATGGTACGCGCGCGAAGGTCGCCAAAACTGTCATTCCACATTTCCTCGCCATCAAGGAGCCGGTTCATATCCCTCTCCTTCACGAACGCCGGAAGCGGTTTGTTCTTTTTGGGCCCCACTATAGCATGGGCGGGATCCCTTTCCACCATATTTCTGGACAGTGCAAACCTGAAGAAGCTTCTTAGGGCACTCAACCTTCTGTTGACTGAGGTTGCGGTGTGCCCGCCATCCATCATGCTTTCCATCCAGTCGCGGATAAGGTCGGAGTCCACCGACTCCCAAGTGACCTGGTTGTCTTTCTCTTTGAAATACGACTCGAACATCCTCAAGTCATCCTCGTAAGCCTGCACTGTAAGCGGGCTTCGATTGCGCTCATAGCGCATATATTCCAAGAACTTTTCAACCATCATAGCGCTGCAATTTCAGTTTCACGCAGCGAATTTACGAATTAAAATCCAAACTACCAAATTTTTTAGGATTTTTTTATTATTCCTCTTCAGCTCTGAGCTTCTGTACGTAGATAGCGTGCTCCATCTTCAGCCTTTTGAGTACAGATGGTTTGTCGAACTGCTGACGTGCGCGGAGTTCCTTGATGACACCTGTTTTCTCAAACTTTCTCTTGAACTTCTTGAGGGCTTTCTCGATGTTTTCGCCTTCTTTTACTGGTACAATAATCATTTTTTTGCTTTAAATTATTAATTAAACATGTTTACTTTTTGGACTGCGTCCATTTTTTGCGGGTGCAAAGGTACTGATTATTTGTGAGATACGCAAGTTTTTGTGCTTTTTTTTAATAATAAAAGGGCAGTTTTTTTATTTTACTGCCCCTTTAGTCAAAATATCCTCATTTTTTTGCCCCTTCTGTTCATCTTGTAATAGGAGCGCAAGCATCTGCCAACCATTCCACCATATCATCCTCGAGATATGGCGACAGACTCTTAAACACTGTAGCATGATAATCGTTGAGGTACTCAAGTTCCTCGTCGGTGAGCATCGCGAGATCTATCGGTTTCTTATCTATCGGACAGAGGGTCAAGGGCTCCATCTGAAGGAATCTACCATATTCGGTAGTCATATACTCGGTGATGAGCATTGTATTCTCGATCCTCACTCCAAACTTTCCTGCGAGATATAATCCCGGTTCATTAGTCACTGTCATTCCGGCACGCAGAGGTTCTGGTTTATACTCCATACGAATCTGGTGAGGTCCTTCATGCACATTCAGATAACTGCCAACGCCATGTCCTGTTCCATGCAGATAATTCAGGCCCTCGCGCCACATTGCCTCACGGGCAAGAATGTCGAGTTGAGTGCCCGAAGCATTGGCGGGGAACTTTGCCATAGCGAGACGGATATGCCCCTTGAGCACAAGTGTATATACATGTTTCTGTTCGTCGGTCACAGGACCGAGTGCAATCGTACGTGTGATGTCTGTAGTTCCGTCGAGATATTGCGCCCCACTGTCGAGCAGCAGGAGTCCTTCCGGCTTTAGTTCGATGTCGGTTTCTGACGTTGGTTCATAATGCACGATAGCCCCATGCGCACCATATCCTGCAATTGTGTCAAATGATATATCCTTATACAATGACTGCTCCGACCTGAAGGCTTCCAGTTCCTCGCTTGCCGACACCTCGGTCACCCCTCCATCTTCTACTGCAGGAACAAGCCATCTGAGGAATTTTGCCATTGCCACTCCGTCGCGCAGCATTGCATATCTATACCCCATTATCTCTGTCTCGTTCTTCACAATCTTCATCGACGGCACGGGAGATGCTGCCAACACCTTCGGGCGGTCGCCATAAGCCTTATACAATGTATAGCATGTCTCGTCGGGATCCATCAGAATATTATATCCATCATATTTTGCCAATCCTTTTTGAGCATTGTCATATTCATCTGTCCTCACCCCATTGGCCACGAGATGCTCCATAACGGCAGGTGCCAGTTTGCACTTATTTATATATAAGGTGGCAGATTCCATTGTAATCAGGAGGTAAGACACCACCACTGGATTGCAATGCACATCAGTGCCTCTTATGTTCAGAGCCCAGGCGATATCATCGAGTGCCGACACCAAAATGCCCTCCACATGACGCGCCCGGAGTGCCTCACGGATGCGTGACAGTTTGCTTTTCACACTTTCTCCCGCATATTTCATAGGATGCGCGATAGCAACGTCAGTAGGAATTGACGGACGATCTTTCCATATCACTGCCAAGGGGTCGAAATTGGTGCGAAGGGTAATACCGCCCTCAGCCCTAAGTTCAGCTGCAAGAGCCTCAACAGTATTGATGGAGTTCACCATACCGTCAACACCCACAACCGTACCTCCATTGGCAGCGAGTTTTCTTCCCAACCATTCTGAAATCGTCGGAGTACCCTCAATCTTGAGTTTCATAAGGGAGAATCCAGTACCAGCCAACTGTTCCTCGGCTTGCAGGAAATACCGCGAGTCGGTCCATAGTGCGGCATCGTCCATTGTGACGACAGCCGTACCAGCCGAGCCTGTGAACCCACTAATAAACTCGCGCCCCTTCCAATGTTCGGGCACATATTCACCATTATGCGGGTCAGTACTTGGGAAGATAAAAGCGTCAATTCCCTCGCTTTTCATCAATGATCTTAGTTCTTCTATTCTTGCTTTAATTGTTCTTGCATCCATGTTTTTGACATTTTTACATTGCAAAGTTAGCTTATTTATGCGAAATAAACAAATAAATGGGCAAAAAAGAATTAAAAATATAAAAAAGATTGCCGTTCTATTCATATTTTTAGTATCTTTGCACTGGATTTCAGACAGCAGGTATGCTGTAGAGGTCAAAAAAGGCGACAATACATGTAACATCAAAATATTAAAAAAACATAGAATATGGCATTTTTAACTGAAGACAAATTGGTGATTGTCGGCGCCGGTGGCGCTATTGGTTCAACAATGGTTCAGACAGCTTTGACAATGAAGCTGACTCCTAACGTATGTCTTTACGACGTTTATGCTCCTGGTATGGAGGGTGTGATGGAAGAGATGTTCCACTGCGGTTATGACGGTGTGAACCTCACAGCCACTACCGATGTTGCAGAAGCATTCAAAGACGCAAAGTATATCATATCATCTGGTGGTGCTCCACGTAAGGCTGGTATGACTCGCGAGGATCTTCTCGCAGGCAACTGTAAGATTGCCGAGGAACTTGGACAGAACATCAAGAAATACTGCCCCGATGTAAAGCACGTGGTTGTTATCTTCAACCCAGCCGACCTCACAGGTCTTGTAACTCTGCTTTACTCTGGTCTGAAGCCTTCACAGGTTACAACTCTCGCAGCTCTCGACTCTACCCGTCTGCGCAGTGAGCTCTGCAAGAAGTTTGGCGTTAAGAGCGACGACGTTACCGGTTGCCGCACATTCGGTGGACACGGCGAGCAGATGGCTGTATTTGGCAGCAAGGTGAAGATTCAGGGCAAGCCTCTGAGCGAGATTATCGGCACCGACGCTCTTCCTCAGGAAGAGTGGGAGAAGCTCCGCAACGATGTTGTTCAGGGTGGCGCCAAGATTATCCAGCTCCGTGGCCGCAGCTCATGGCAGAGTCCTGCCTACTGCTCTGTAGAGATGATTCGTGCCGTCATGGGTGGCGAACCATTCGCATGGCCTGCAGGAACATACGTTAAGAACGAGAAGTACCAGAACATCATGATGGCTATGGACACTACTCTCGACACCAACGGTTGCTCTTACAAGATGCCCGAGGGAACAGCCGAGGAGATGGCTCTGCTCGACGCAAGCTACGCTCACCTCTGCAAGATGCGCGACGAGTTGGTTACTCTCAACATCGTTCCTCCTGTAGAGAAGTGGAATGAGATTAATCCTAATCTCTAATTCTTTAGAAAACTCTTTGTAAATAGATACTTTTACATAAATTTTAAGGTTAAACATTGGAAGCAGGCCCGATCGTGAGATTAGGCCTGTTTTTTTAAAAGAGACATCACGAAATAACTACATGAATAATTCTAATAACATACTGATTACCGGAGCCACAGGATTTATCGGTGGCTTCATCGTTGACAAGGCCCTCGACATGGGCATGAACGTGTGGGTGGCTGTACGCCCGTCGAGCAGCAGAAAGTATCTGACCGATGAGCGTATCAATTTCATTCATCTCGACTTCTCCAATAAGGAGCAGATGGTGAAGGAAATGAGCGAACTGCGCTTCGACTACGTTGTGCATGCCGCAGGAGTGACCAAGTGCATCAATGCCCAGGATTTCTATCGTGTCAACACTCTCGGGACGAAGAACCTCGTGGAGGCTCTGTTGGAGTTGTACATGCCGTTGAAACGATTCGTTTACGTCAGCAGTCTGAGTGTATTCGGAAATATTCGCGAGGATTATCCTCACAAGGACATCAAGGATACAGATACCCCCCACCCCAACACCAACTACGGCAAGAGCAAACTCGAGAGCGAGAAATATCTCGACGAGATGACCTCAAGGGGAAAGCTGCCTTGCATCACTCTTCGCCCAACAGGAGTATATGGCCCTCGCGAGAAGGACTATTTCATGATGGCAAAGAGTATCAGTCAGCATGTGGATTTCGCTGCCGGTTTCAAACCGCAGACAATCACCTTTGTGTATGTTCTCGACGTGGTGCAAGCCATTTTCCTCGCATTGAAGAACGGCAAGATAGGAGGAAAGTATTTTCTCAGCGACGGGCGCAACTACAGTTCGCGCGACTTCAGCGACCTCATCTGCCGCGAGCTCGGTCATCCGTGGGTGTTGCGCCTCAAGGCACCGATATGGCTGCTTCGCCTTATCACCTTCTGTGGCGAATACGTTGGCAGGATGACGGGCAAGGTGACAGCACTCAACAACGACAAATACCATATCATGAAGCAACGCAACTGGCGTTGTGACATCACTCCGGCCGAAGACGAACTGGGCTTCCATCCCGAATACGACCTCGACCATGGAGTGCGCCTCACCATCAAATGGTATAAGGACAACGGTTGGCTATAAATGCCTTCACAATCTTGCCATAACTTATGACCGACGTTTGCCATAACTTATGATCGAGGTTTGCCATAACTTATGACCTCAAAGAGCGCAAGTTCAACATATAACTGCAACCCTCTGGTGACAATAACCTCCGTCACTACAGCTCACAGGAATGGAGTCATATACACAGGCAAGAGAACAGTCTGACCGTCCTTCTTTAAATCCTTTGTGTAAATCAAATAACGCCTCTCGATGATATGAGAGTACTTATCGCAGAAAGCATCCAGTGAGGTATGACTTTTGTAACCAGACGACTTTACTTCAATAGGTTGCAACTTGGCTCCACGTGACAGCAGAAAATCTATCTCATAATTATGCGTAGCATCCTTTGCCCATGTGTAATAGAAAAGCTTGTTGCCTGCCGCAGCCAACATCTGTGCTATGATATTCTCATAAATATAACCGAGGTTGGTGCTTAGCTTGTCATTAAGCAGTTTCTGATAGATTACATTCTCTGTGATGTCCTTATCCCAAAAGGCAAGTGTCACGAACAGGCCGGTATCTGCGCAGAAAACCTTAAATTTTGAGATATCCCTCGTAAGTGACATACCCACATTAGGTTCGTTTGAATGAAATGAGAACAACGTTGTCTTGCTGTCTTCCAGGTTTTTCAGCAATTCCATCATCTTGCCTTCGTCAACATCACCAAGAATGCCGTATGGCTTAAAGCGGTTACTTGCTTGGCTCAATTGCGACGGTATCTCCTTGAACAATGTTTCCAAACGACCAGGCAAACAATTCCACCAAGGTTGACTTGCCTACACGTCGTGCGCCCTCAACCATAATGGCAGTTTTGCCATTGCTCACACGCTTCCATTCAAGAAGCCTCTCATATAGTTTTCGTCTGAATATTCTTTCCATAATTCCAATGCAATTATTATTTGCACGGTGCAAAATTACACCTTTTTTTCGACTTACCAAAATGTTTTTATGGAGAATATCCAAAAATACGCAATTCTTTTAGGGCAAAATATCCAAAAATACGCAATTCTTTCATAGTGACAAGAACCAACCTAGTACCTATAGATAATTTATACTGAGGATTTTCAATGAAAATACGCAGCAAAGATACATGTTTTATTAGCAGCCAAGCCCTGTGGTATATACGTCAATAATTGATGAAATAATGGCAGTAAAATCATTAATTTGATTAGTAAGGGTTTGGGTTAAGGGGTTATTGGGTTATTCAGTTGACAAGTAGATAGGGTATCCTAATGTGATAAGAACAGGGCATCCTAATGTGATAAGAACAAGGCATCCTAATATCAAGTGAATAGGGCATTCAGTTCTCAAGTGAATAGGTGTACTGAAGTGAACCCAAAGAGTGAACCAATGCACCTGTCACCCTCAGCCCTTGTCACTCTCAGCCCTCTACCCTCAGTTATTAAAAAAACACTAAATATTAGTGCATTTGTTTGCCATTGTTGCAAATAATGCCTATCTTTGCATAGTTGTATATATATTATTTGGGATTATAACATCACAAAATCAAGTGTTTAATACCATCAACCACACCCCGAGCTTTGGGAGTAAATTCATCAACCATTTCCTTGTCACAGTAAATAAAATCATCGTAATCGCTACTATGCCTCATCTCAAACAAACGACTGAAGGTCTTTCCATATTCTTTTGGCAAAATTCCCGCTGCTATAAAATGCAAACTGAACAAAGTTTTAACACCTGCATGAGTGGTGGTTGTTAACCCTTTTGATAATAATGCGGCAACTACAGCATAATAGCAAGCATAATACAACCTATTGATAGCGGCATTATAATAAGTAGCGTCAGACATTACCTTTGCCTCATCTAATGTTTGTTCAGCCCTTTGCAACCGATATTTTATCAAAGCGCTTCTGCTCTCTTCATCCAACTTCCCTTTCATAGCCTTATCCCTTCGTTAATTACATTAATATAAAATGGAGTCTTGAACGGGCGGTTTTCCCATTGCTTTTTAAGCATTATCATGGGGCTGATGATTACGCCATAATTGAGTTCTATCTCATAAAGAGCACCAGAGATTTCATCTTCTCGTTTTATGTCACGCTTGTCGCCATCTAATAGTATAAGAACATCAATATCACTCTCGGGACTGGCATCGCCTCGAGCTTCCGAACCATACAAAATGGCAGTTGCCTTTGGAGCGGACTTGTATATAGTGTCACGTATTTCCTTGACAATTTCTGGTCTTCTCATATTGATTTACTTATTTCCTGCAAAAATACAATATTTTTTCTTATCATGTACTACTTATGACAAATATTTATGATTAATTATCAATTTGACAGAGCAATTAATGGCATAACACTTAAAAAACACTAAATATTAGTGCATTTGTTTGCCATTGTTGCAAATAATGCCTATCTTTGCCTTGTTTTAGCGGACGAAATATGCTATGGCATATCATCGCTGAGACTGGAGGCAAAAGACTGCGAGACAGCTAAAGCCTACATATACTTTTGTGGATTAAAAAGGCGTTAACTATACGCTTTGTGTTTTGGTTTTCTGAAACTTCGCAACTTTCAAATTTGTCCATAGACACAATCGTAGCAGTCAACGCCCCATATATGGTATGAATACAACTCATGCCCTTATTGTATCTTGACGGCAGGCATTGTGTCCTGTTGTCAGGATGCTTGATAGGGTGTATTATATCATAAAGGTGGGGCTTCACACTGCTCGTTTTATGGACAAGGGTAATGCGAAGACCTCAGAAACCGGAACGAGCGCAATAGTGCAAGCTCCACTCTTTTTATATCCGCGATTCAGGCGAAGATATTAGGAGATGAACAAGTCTCGCCTGCCGTAATAAATAATAAGGAATCTCGGCCGTTTGGAGCTTAGGCCATTATAAAAGACTAAGAACTCGAAGATGGACAAAACGGCTCTGAAACACAAGATACAAACTCTCGAAGGACTGACTAACGAAGAGAAGTCGGCATTGCTCGAACTGCTAAACAAAGAGAAGAAATATGGTCTTGTATGGGAGAATAAGCCCGAGGATGTAGAGGAGCGTCTTCGCGACCATCTTCCTATGCTTGAGGAAGTGAAGAGCCGAGCCATCCTCTCCGACTCTCCCGATGCCCCAAACCATATCCTAATCGAAGGCGACAACCTCGAAGCCCTCACTGCTCTCAGCTATACACATGAGGGCAAAATTGACGTGATTTATATCGATCCACCATATAATACTGGCAACAAGGATTTTATTTACAACGACTCGTTCGTCGACTCCGAGGATGGCTATCGTCATAGTAAATGGCTCTCATTTATGAACAAGAGATTGAGAATAGCCAAGAGATTGCTGTCGGACAAAGGAGTGATATTTATTTCTATTGATGATAATGAGCAGGCGCAGTTGAAGTTGTTGTGTGATACTACATTTGGTCAGGATAAATTTGTTGCAACAATTCCGTGGAGAAAAAGGACTGCAAAATCAGATGTTCCGCATTATTTATCACAAGATTATGAGTGGGTAATATGTTACGCCAATAATTTGTATTTTGCAGGGATAAAAAAGGAAACCAGAAAATATTTTGAAACTCCAGATTTTCCCAATCGTCCTTGGAGAATTCATGATATGTCAACACAAAGAACGGCAGAAGAAAGACCTAATAGTAATTTTTCAATTATCAATCCTAAAAACGGCGATGAATACAAGGTAAATCCAATGGCAGTTTGGAGGATTACTAAGGATGGGTTTCCTCAATATATTAGAGATAATAGAATTGTATTTCCTGGGGATTACGATTTCTTAAAGATATCGCGCCCTGTCTTGAGATATTGGAAAGAAGATGATGAGAAAAAAGATGGTTCAAGATTTGGATATACTACAGTTAGTAGCTATATCAACGAGGAAGTTGGAATGACACAAGACGGAACTAAGGATATTACAAATATCTTTGGCAAAAAGGCTTTTGGTTTTCCTAAGCCATTATCGTTAATTCATTTCTTACTTAAAATTTCAAATCCGCACGAAAATCATCTTTCCATCCTCGACTTCTTCGCCGGCTCTGGCACAACTCTCCATGCCACAATGCAGCTGAACTCCGAGGATGGAGGGCATCGCCAATGTATTCTTGTGACGAATAACGAGAATAATATTTGTGAGGAGGTGACATACGAAAGAAACAAGCGCGTTATCAACGGATATACCACTCCTAAAGGCGAGCAAGTGGAGGGATTGAAGAATAACTCGCTGAGATACTACAAAACAGAACTCCTGCCTAGAGAGAAAAGCCCGAGAAACATGAGGGCACTGATGTCTTCCGCTACGGAACTGCTTTGTATCAAGGAAGACCTATATGAGGAAAGCAGAAGGTTCGGCAGATACAGAACCAATCCGAAGACTATCAGATATTTCGAGAAGGGTGACAAAAGGATGTTGATAATCTTCTGCGAGGAACTCGCCGACCAAATAGCTGAGGAAATAAAGACGCTTGACTTTGGAGGGCAAAGGCTGAAAATATACATCTTCTCGCCCGACAGATATGCTTTCGACGATAACTTCTATGAGGTGCAGGACAAGGTGCAGCTTGTGGCTCTGCCTGCGGCAATATACGATGCTTACAGACGTGTGCTGCCAAAGAGAATTGACAAGCCGTTACTTGAGGTGGAGGCGGGCGAGACGCCCACGCTCCCAGAGGCTACACAACAGAGTATTGACTTTAATTTTGAATAGAGTATGAAGCAACTTAAATATCAAGAGAAGGCCGTAGGGCAGTTGGTGGAAAATACCATCAATCTGCTGGGATTTAATGGCAACAGGCGACAAGTGGTGCTGAAGGCTCCTACGGGTGCTGGAAAGACGGTGATGGCAAGCGAAATGCTCGCCACACTCACCGAGGAACTGCAAAGCCGTAGCGACTTGCCATTCCGGCAGGTGGCGTTCATCTGGATTGCACCAAACAAGCTGCATCAACAGAGCTATTTCAAAATGAAGAACTTCTTCACAGAGACTAAGTTGCTGAAACCAGTGATGTTTGACGAACTCGACCAATCTGACGGTATCATTCATCAGGGCGAAGTGCTCTTCGTAAACTGGGAGAGCATCAACAGCAAGAACAACCTGATAGTGAGGGACAACGAGCAAGGCCTTTCGATATATGACATCGCAAGGAAAACTCGCGAGGAGAACATCCCCATCATAGTGGTGATCGACGAGGAACATCTCTTCTGGACAAAAACTGCCGACAAGTCGAAGGCGGTGTTGGAGAAGATTAACGCCAAGGTGGAAATCAGAATATCTGCTACACCGAAGACAAAGGCGGAGTATCTGGTGAATATCGACCGGCAGGAGGTTATACGCGAAGAGATGATAAAGGAGGGAGTGCTGCTCAATCCCGACGTGACAAGCGGATATGCCAACGACATTGCCCTCAACGAGCATCTCATCAACAAGGCCCTGGAGAAACGCCAACAGATAGCGGATGCATATAAGAAGGAAGGCGTGAACATCAACCCTCTGTTGCTCATACAGTTGCCCAATGACACGACAGACGCAATGACTGCCGACGACACAAAGATTATGGAACAGGTGGTGCAGTATCTTGACGTAATGCAAGGCATAAATACTGATAATCATCGGCTCGCCGTATGGCTCTCAAAGCAGAAAACCAATCTCGAAGACATCGAGCGTAATGACAATCTCACCGAGGTGTTGCTCTTCAAGCAGGCAATTGCATTGGGATGGGATTGCCCAAGGGCTGCCGTACTGCTGATATTCCGCAAACTGACGAGCGACACCTTCACTGTGCAGACGGTAGGCCGAATACTGCGAATGCCCGAACAGAGGTTTTATTGCAATCCCTTACTCAACAAGGGCTATGTATATACCGACATAAGCAAGGACAAAATACAGATAGTGGCAGACGACATGGATTATCTTCACAAGGCTGTGCTACAGGCAGTTAGGCGCAATAATCTCGACAACGTGCAGTTGGTGAGCTATTATGAGGTGCGCCGAAGTGCCGACCGCAACCGCCTTGGGCCAGACTTCCGCAAAGTGCTGACAAAGACATTCGAGGACATGTGGACAACGACAACTCCATTGACAATACCGTTCCTCTTCGAAGACGAGGGTGAGGAATCGGACTATCAGCAAATAGATGTGCAATCTACAATAGTCAAGAACCGACAATCTGCCGAAAGGCAAAGGATAAGGCTCGACGTGAAGAACGTGAACATCGAGATTCCTGCCGACATATTCTTCCAGAACGATGTGAACACAACTATAGAGACAGGACAGAAGGCCAAGTTTACGAGAACGGCGGGTGAGGTTGACCGAGTGTATATCGACTGGTGCCGACAGATGCTAAGTGGATATGAGAAGGCGCACAGTACAGGAGTGCTCGCCAACTATCTGCTTGAGGCAATGGAAAACCTCTTCGAACTGTTTGAGACGGAAGCCAAGAAGGTGGTGCTGTATCACGAAAACCGTCCTAAGTTTGCCGATGTCGTATCAAAGGCTCTCGACCGATATGCAAGACAACTGAAACAGAGGCAACAGGAAGCCAAGAAACGAAGTTTTGAGCAATACGAATGGGAAGTGCCCGAGGACAGGACATACACCGAGGAGAATTATGTGATAAAGGACAAGATGGAAGACCATGCCCTCCTGCCCTTCATCGAATTGCGCACAGCCTCAACACCCGAGCAGGAGTTTGCCCTCTTCCTCGAATCCCATAGCGACTCGATAGACTGGTGGTATAAGAATGGCGACAGCGGTCGCGAGCACTATGCCGTGGCCTACACCAACAGCCAGGGCGACAAGTCGCTCTTCTATGTGGATTTCGTGATAAAGATGAACAACGGTCAAGTCTTCCTCTTCGACACGAAGACCGAGAACAGCGACCCTGATGCTCCCCAAAAGCACAATGCCCTCCTCGACTATATGCAGAACGAGGAAAACTCTCCCAAGCATCTGCAAGGCGGCATCATCATTCACGACATCAATCACAGCGGCAACTGGCTCTACTCGCCACAGCCGATAGATAACACCTACGACACGCAAGGATGGGACGCATTCTTCCCGGATATGTATAAATAAAAAAGTTGGGATTTCATTTTTCCGCAACCAATGCCTCCTCTTCTTTATATTCAGGCAGAGGGTATGGTTTGTTTCTTCTCGTAGTGGTGATAGCAAGCGTAACTCGTAACCCGTAACTGACATTGAAATCAGCACCCTGTGATACAAGCGCAGCCAAGCCCTGAAAGGGCGGCATAACCTAGCACAGGGCGTGAGCCCTGTGTGTATGATATTCCACAATAACCTCCCATCCCCCTCCACGCGCTAATAGCGCGTGGAGGGGGATGGGAAAGAGACACATTGAGATAGGGCTCACGCCCTATCCTATGATATGTCGCCCTTCCAGGGCTATACATCTGAGTAGTTACACCGAGAGGAATAAATGTTATTAATTTTATATTTTAAACAAGTCGTCCATTGTTACTACACTCTGCACTCTTCCTGAATATTCGTTGCGCGATAATGAATATGTTGTCACGAGGGTAATGTGTATTGAAGAACGGCATTTCGTCTCCTCTATAAATGTGGTAAGTTTGTGGCGCAAGTCTGCATCACACGATTTATCTATATGAAAATCATCCGCAGTGAATTTCATTTCGCAAAGGTTTACTACATGGTCGGCTCTGTCAATCACGAGATCTATTTGAGCTGCACGAGGCGAAGACTTACTACTCCATGACGAACACTCTGTATAAACTCCATTTATGCCGAGAGCCTGTTTAATCTGCTTGATGTGGAGAGTGCATACATTCTCAAAAGCAAATCCACGCCACGCTGTGAGTGATGGCATCAGCAAGTTGTTTTGCCAAAATTGAGGGTCAGTACTTTTGTTCGTATCAAGAAAATGCGTAAAGAAAAGGCAGAATGGATCGGTGAGACGATAACGAATATCGCGGTTTGAACCATTATATGGCTTGTAAGCCTCAATGAAACAACTTGCTTCGAGAGCCTTGAGAATTGCTGTAAGTCCCCCTCCGTATGCTATTGATGTTTCTTCGGCAATCTCTTTTCTCGTATATCCTATTCGCTTATTACCCAGCAGCTTGACGATAGTGATATAGTCATCGGGATTAGTAAATAGCGAATTGAAAAGTCGCGTAAACTCATTTTTCAGTTTTGCACTCTTTACAAAAAATAGATTGTCAATGTTTTGGGCAAGGCTAAGCCTCTTGTCCATCATGACAATATAATAAGGTATGCCTCCTGTTATCATATATGCCTGTAACTGGTCGTAACGATCCATTGCCACACCGAGATGCTTGTAGAGTTGTTCACATTCGCCAAGAGAGAATGGTGTCAATATTATTTCGGCTGTTATTCTATTGTAAAGTCCTCCCTTGTTATTGATTATCTTGTCATTAATCCATGAGGTGGCTGAACCGCACACAATAAGCATGAGGTTGCTTCTTCCCGAACCCCATCCATTCCAGAAATGCTCAAAGGCTGAGATGAAAAACGAGCGTGGAGTATCCATCCAAGGCAGTTCGTCTATGAATACAACCAGTCGTTCTTCTCTATACTTGGATTCCAATAAATCTCTTAGTCTGTCAAATGCCTCGAGCCAATTATTGGGTGCAGTGCCATTATATCCATACCTCACGAGTGATGAATAAAAACTTGCAAGTTGCATTTTTTGCAAACTGCCTTTTTCGGCAGAAAGTTCTGCAGGTGATAGACCTGTATGATAGAATGTCATCTTGCTATCAAACAATTCTCTCACAAGATAGGTCTTGCCCACCCTGCGCCTTCCCTGAACAACAACAAGTTCTGGTCTGCCTGAATTGTATAAATCCCAAAGCTCCTGTTGCTCCTTTTGTCTTCCAATAATTTTTTGTGCCATATTTATGCCGTTATTTTGCCGCAAAGATACAAAAAATATCAATTGCGGCAAAATAAGGGACGTTAAATTTGCCGCAATAAGGGATTTTTAACCCTTTGCGGCAAAATAGCGAAGGATTGATAGATATATTTATGCCGTTATTCCTGCTCTGCAAGATACCACTTGGAATACTCCACATAATGCTGGCCGAAGCTCTCGGCTTGATTCTCCTTGGTCTTCTTGATAAACTTGGCAGGAACACCACCCCATAACTCGTGAGGACCAATCTTGGTGTTCTGAAGTACCAATGCCCCGGCTGCAACTACGGCTCCCTCGCCAATATCACAATGATCGAGCAAGGTGGCACCCATACCAATGAGAGCTCCGTCGCGAATGGTGCAGGCATGCACTGTGGCATTGTGACCGATGGTAACATCATTGCCAATGACGGTGGGACCAGTGGTGTTGGTGACGTGAATGCACGAACCATCCTGCACGTTGGTGCGGTTGCCGATGGTGATGGGAGCCACATCTCCACGTACCACAGCATTAAACCAGATGGAACATTCATCACCCATAGTGACTTCGCCAACGATGGTGGCATTCTCACTGAAATAACAGTCACGTCCCCATTTCGGGGTTAAGCCTTTTATAGATTTTATTAATGCCATTTCTTGATGTATTATATATTATTTATGATAAATGAATGTGCAAAAGTAGTTATTTTTTTGAATACGGCAAACTTTTGCGTCTTAAATTTGCATAATACGGGCTTTTTAGTTACCTTTGCATTGACAAAACTATAAAAAATTGCATTATGGAAACAGGATTAACTTATACAAGCAAGACTGTGGTGGATGAAAGAAATACCGCCATAGCATTGGGTTCGGGCGACATGCCCGTATTCGCCACTCCGGCAATGATGGCTCTGATGGAGAATGCCGCAATGCTTGCAGTGAACTCACATCTGCCCGAAGGTTCCACCACTGTAGGCGGACATATCGAGTCGTCGCATCTCAAACCATCGCCTATAGGCGCAGAGGTGGAGGCAACTGCCACCCTCGACAAGATTGACGGAAGAAAACTGTATTTCTCGGTTGTGGCCCGACAGGGAAACGATGTCATAGGTGAGGGAAAGCACCTGCGATTCATCGTGGATCGCGAGCGCTTTCTCTCAAAGCTCTAGTCAAACTTCTGTATGCGGTAGAGGATGGCATGCTCGAGGGTAAGGGGCTTGTTGTAGGCAAAGAATACTGTGCCTCCGACAGGAGCCTTTATCTCTTCGAGCACACTACAATCGTAGGGGGCGAGGATGCGAGCCAGCACCTGACCCTCCTTGACATGCGGACCGGCTCCTATTATACGATAGAAGATTCCTGCACGTCGGGCTATGATATTCACCAGTTCATCCTCATCCAATACAATTGACTCGAATCCGGCATTCTGCACTCTCACATCTAGCACATGTATCTTTTTGAGGAAACGCAGAATAGAGTCGATGGTCTGTCCGCTGGTGGAATCCTCCACATAATTAGTCTGTCCGGCATAGATGGAGAAAGCCTTGGTGTCCCATATCTGCCAGTTGTAATTGAGCAATGTGGTGTCAAACGGAAGGGGTTTGCGCACAGTGACAAAGGGCATGCCAAAGAGCTGTGCCGTTTCGATATCCTCATAACCCGTCTTGAGCATACGCACATGGGGAACGAAATCTCCCGGCATATAAAAGCTTGCCATCTGAATGCCATACTCGAAGTCCTTGATGTATTCAAACACAGCAGCGGCAATGCGCTGGGTGGTCTCTCCCTTGTCATATCCCGGGAACATACGGTTGATGTCGGTACCGTCCATTGCCCAGAACCTCTTCGACACGTTCATCGAAAACGGATTGCATGACGGTATAACCAATATGCTCTTGCCATCGGCTATTTTTCCCCTTAACTCGGCTTCCTTCAAAGCCTCAACTATACGCGCACAAATATATTGCTGCTGTATCTCGTCGCCTCGCATCGCACCTACTATAGCCACGGTTTTCTCACCCGAGCCAAACCAATAGCCATCGATGCGGAAATCATCCCTATAGGGTGACTTCATCTGAAATATTGTCTCAATTCTCATTCCTAATCCCTAATTCTTAATTCCTAATTCTAAAGATTCTCGCCATCAGCGAACCCTCATATACTATGGGATAAGCACGGATGGTGAACATATATCCCTCGACAGGAGATATCACCCTACTGAGCACCGTGCCAGTCATCGGTTCCACTATCTGTCCTATCTCCTCGCCCTCAGCAACTACCACTCCGCATTTGAGCTCGGTGATGAAGATGCCCGATGTGGCGGCATTAAGAAACTCTACGTTGTCGCCCTTGCACACTATCGGATTGGAGATAAGGCTTTGTTGGATTTCTCCCTTCCACATTCCTAAATCCTTCATTAGATTGAAGATGCCGAGGGTGAGTCGGTTGCACATCTTGTGATTGATGCGCTGTCCCACTCCCAGTTCCGCCACAAGGCACTTGGTGCCGGTGGAATTAAGTGAATGGGCAAGGGTTGACTCCAACACGGTGGCTGCATCGTGCACCCATACAAAGTCGATGTTGAGACGCTGGGCAAGCGGCACCAGTTCCTTTTCGTTCAATACATTTATCCTCACCTGTGGTGTCTCGCGGAGATACAGGTTGCTGGAATGAATGTCGAACACGAGGTCGGCGCCCTTGAGGTCTTCCACAATGAGATGAGCAGCCTGCTCTGCCATTGTTCCGTTGGGATTACCGGGGAAAATTCGGTTCATATCGAGGTCGAAATTGGGTATTCCCCTCTGGATTGTGTCGATGCCAAGAGGATTGAGAGCCGGATATATCTCCACGGTACCATCGAGCAAGTCGATATGCTCGTTGAGATATTTAGCCACGAGATAACATACCATCTGACCTTCGAGTTCATCACCATGAGTGCCGGTGACTATACACACGCGTCTATTTCCTTTTCCGTTTTTAATAATGTTTTTTCTTATTGCGAACCGCTCGTTGATGGGCAGTGCCGTCGATACGATTGTCTTTATCATATTTCTTTTAATGTTACGCTTATTTGAGTTTGCTGCAATGCCTGTCCGCCATATATTCCACGACTGACAGGACAATCTGAGGCGTCGCGACCGTGGGCGAGCTTGACATAGCCGTAGATGATGCGGCAGTCGTTGGTAGGATCAAAACCTATCCAACTATAGCCGTCATACACCTCGACCCAGGCATGGGTTTCACCCGTACCTTCCAAGAATCCGCACACATAACGTGCGGGTATTCCACACCTCCTACAAAATCCAATCATCAGATGAGCATAGTCCTGACACACTCCCTGCAATGTCGTCAGCACATGAGATGCCGTGGTCTCGACATTGGTGGAGAACGGCACGTAGGTCATCATCCCATACACCTTGTGGCATATCCCCTGGGCGACGTCGATGGCATGCCCCTGCAAGGCGCTCCCTTCGGTAGGAATGCCCGTTGCTTCGGCATCGGGTGTCCACTGCCCTATATCGGTGAGCCGAGTCTGCACGAGATAAACGGGATTGAATTCCCTCTCGTTCCTTATGATATAAGGCGACATCGACACTATTCCCGCACTGACATAGGCCAAGGACATGTGTGCCTCGCGCTGAGCTCCATATACGATGCGGTTGCCCAACTGATCGACGCTCTTGGTCAGGCGGAATCCTGGTGAGATGATGAGATGTTCCTCATCAACAGTCATATAGGCTCCCACAGCCGGTTGACACCTGAGCAGGACGGAATGGTTGATGACGCTCTCGCTGAACGTGACTATGGTCTGATAATTGTATATGTATCGCTTCATACTCTTACGAGCTGGTTGATATATTTTATGAGTTTGCCCTTAAATTCGGGATCATCGAGATTAAACTTACTCTCGACAATCATATTGTCCAACTGGCTCTCGATGTTGGCATCCAGTGCACCTGTCATTTCCTTGCAATAGCGCTTGAGCGAATCATAGGCAAGGGAGAGACGACGATAGGGATAACCAAAACGAGTGAGCATATCCATATTCTCGACATTGCGACCTATCATCATGATGTTGAGGGCCTTGTGATTCTGCAGACGCTGTTCGGCCGAACCCCAGAAAGCCAGCGACCAGTCGATTACGGGCTGCAGAGCCGTAATATTCATTTCGTGAGCCGCCTTGAGTTTCTTCATCAAGGCAATGCTCATCTCGAGATAGCTGAGAGTCTCCGACATGATGTCCTCGCGAAGCATCATGGCATTGTCCATAGCGAATCGCAGGGCGGAGATAACCGACGATGTGCTATTCTCGTCGTAAAGCATACCAAAGGTAAACTCGTCGTTTGTCTTATACACTCCCTCTACATCCAGTTTCTCCCAGAAAGCGAGATAATCATCCTCGTGACCGTCGATCATCTTGTCACAACACTTGTTCATCTGATGAAGAGTGAGATACACTCTCATTTCATACCTTCCAAGCCAGTAAAGTCTGTTTGCCTTAGTGGCTGATATTATATCACTTTTTACCATATTAAATTCTTAACTTTAAATTATTCTGTCATTACCCATGTGTCCTTGAATCCGCCTCCCTGCGACGAGTTGACAACAAAGGAGTCGGGGTTGCGAGAGAATCGGGTCAGTCCACTCTTCCATACCTTAGTCTCATTGCCGCTCACCACGAATGCTCTCAGGTCGGCCTTACGCCATACGAGTTCTCCATCCTCGAGTATCTCGAGGTCTTTGAAATCCACCACTTCCTGTGCAATCCATCTACGTGGATATTTCTCCACCAGTTCCTTGAGCTCCTGCAGTTTGTCGGGGGCAAGTTCCGAACCGAACACCACTCCATATCCACCAGCCTCACTCACATCCTTGATGACGAGTTTGTCGATGTTTGCCATCACATAATCATAATCCTCCTTGAAATACGGCAGATAGGTGGGAGCATTCTGAAGTATCGACTCCTCGCCAAGATAATACTTCACCATCTTAGGTACAAAGTAATAGATACCTTTGTCGTCGGCCACTCCATTTCCGATACCGTTAATCAGAGCAACATTACCAGCCTTGTAAGCCTGCATCACATTGGGTATGCCAAGAAGTGACGAGGGTTCGAACATCATCGGGTCCATGTATTCATCACTCACACGACGATAGATACAACCCACACGAGTCTTCTCCTTATACATACCTGCATAATACACCTTACCATCCTCTACGAACATATCGCCTGGATAAGCCAATGTGGCACCGGTCTTTTCGGCGAAATAAGAATGTTCGAAGAAAGCAGAGTTATATCTGCCAGGAGTAAGAATGACTGCTATACCACGATCCTGATTCATGTCGTCCATCATCTGGCGCAACATGTCGGCATAATCACGGTTGTCGGCCACTGCATTCATCGAGAAAGTCTGTGGCGACACCTTACGGGTAATCATCCTCGCAATCATCGGATAGCTTGCTCCTGAGGGTATCCTGAGGTTATCCTCCAATACATACCACTGACCGTTCTTCCCCTCAACGAGGTCGATACCAGCGATGTGGGCATACACCTTACCCGTAGGACTAATGCCTTCGCATTGTGGCATATATCCCTTTGAGGAATACACGAATTCCTCGGGCACCACTCCGTCCTTGATAATCTTTTTCTCGTGATAAATGTCCCATAAGAACATGTTGAGGGCACGCACTCGCTGTTCCAATCCACGCTCCAGATAATCCCAATCCTTCTTGGGTATTATCCTCGGCACAGAGTCAAAGGGGAAAAGCTGCTCGTTGAATAAGCCCTTCTTGTAAACACCGAAGCGGACTCCAAATCGTTCCATCCACTTGTTGACGGTGTCCCTGCTGTCTGTCAATTCCTTAATGTTTATTCCCATAATATCTTGTGTTTTGTTGTATTAACCATACCATAATTGTTATGTCATCCTATCACGACAATTACAACTTGTCAAGTTTTCGACTGCAAAGTTATACATTTTGTCTGAAACAACCAAATAATTTCGGAAGAAATGTGCGATATTACAAGATTTTGCTTACTTTTTAACACTTATGACTCAAATATCAGTATCATTTTGTTATTTACAACCATCAGAATGTCATTTCATAATTACATAAAAAACATAAAAATCAATAAATATATATGGATTATTAACCTATTATGGAATAATATTCTTATCTTTACACCCGGATTAAACCATAGACTAAAAAAGTATTATTCAATAATCAAAAACAGAAAGAAAAATGAAAAGAAGGTTTTTTACCGTGGCTACACTTCTCATGTGTGCCACAATGCTTACAACATCATGTGTAGGTTCGTTCTCGTTGTTCAACAAGTTGGCATCTTGGAATAAGGACGCGACAGGATCGAAGTTCCTCAACGAGATTATCTTTATCGTTATCTCGCCAGCCTATGCCGTATGTTCGGTAGCCGATGCACTGGTGCTCAACTCCATTGAGTTCTGGAGCGGTTCCAACCCTATCGCAAGCAATGTGGGCAAGACTGTAAAAGTGCAAGGACAGGACGGCAGATACTATGCCGTGAAGACCTTGAAGAACGGATATGAGATCAAGGCTCCCGACGGCAAGGTGACCTGCTTTGTATATGACAAGAAGAACGACTCGTGGTCGCAGATGGAAAACGGCAAATTGGTTGAGATATTCCGATTCAACGACAACGGCACTATACAGGTGAACCTGGGCGACAAGAAAATGGACGTGACTGTTGACGAGATGGGGCTCAACGACGTTGCCACAGCCACAGGTAGAGGCTTCTTCTATGCTGCGAGATAATATTTTTTAATTTCTTAACTTACATCGAGACCTTGAAACCGACATATATTGTACGTGGTTGGGTTGGGCCATAGAAATAGCCCGAGTCGCGAAATGTGCCACGGTCGAGGTCTTTCTGGAATGCATTCAGAATATTCTGTATGCCGGCATTCACTTGCATATTAAGATGATGTCCGAGAGAGAAGGTATATGCAATCTTGGACGACAACTCTACGAAATCGGGCGTATGCACCATCTCGTCCTGCTCGCCGAAGTGGGGCACGTGCATACGTCCGGTATATATTCCCGACAACGATATGTCGAGACGCTTCACCGGTTGGATATTCATCGTGAAGTAGCCATAAACATCGGGAGTGCGAGGCATATCGCGCACAGGAGCCACCTCAGGGTCTTCGCTCCATGTGGTCAACTCATTATAGCGGCTTCGCTGAAGGGTGAGACCAGCCTGAACGAAGAAGTTGGAACCATGGGCCGCCTTGGCGTCGAAGTTGACTCCATACACCTTTGCCCCACTGCCATTGCGACGCTCCTGCACTGTATTGCCATCCGCATCCACACCAATGTTCTGCAGATAGAACACGTCGGAAAGGGATGTATGGAAAGCCTCGGCAAGGATATTAAACTGGAAATGACCGCTATACAAAGTCCAATCCACCGAACCACTGAAACTATTGGAATACTCGGGCTTCAGTCCGTCGGCAAGACGGATGATGACACCCTCGCCACCCACTGCCGTCACGTGGAGGTCCTCGTCATAGGCCTGGGGAGCACGGAATCCCGTTGACCATGTGAGTCGAGCCTGCACATTATCCTTAGGCTTCCACATCATATTAAGACGCGGACTGAATATCGGGTTGTCGATGAGGTTATGACTGTCGAGGCGCATGCCCGCAAGCAATGTCACCTTATTAATATTCCATTCTCCTTGGGCATAAAGACTTCCTATCTTCACGTCTTGCTTGAGGTCGCGATTATATCCTGTCATGATGTCGTGAAGGGAGTTGTATTGATATTCCACACCAGCGGTAAGGGTTCCCGGGGCGAACAGCATACTGCTGAATTTACCTGTATATGTCGCTCCACCCACGTATGTCAGGTCCTTGGTCTTGCCGTAGGCATCGGGATCTTGTTGCGCTCCATAATAACTGTTGCGGTCGATATGCTGCACCGACGAGAATATCGACACCTTCTGTGCCCATTCTTTCCATGCGATGTCATAATTCAATCCTCCACTATTAATTATATGTCGTGTCTGTTCGGTGATGTCGGTGAGATGCGGTTCGAGGTCAAACTTATTACCTCCGCGGCGAAACTCATTTGTGGTGTGGTATTCTATACCGAGGCGTGTGAACTGCGACGGACGATAGAATCCCCTCAGACCGAGGGTGTGCGACGACAGTTTACCAATCTCCGAGAATCCGTCGCCATCGTGATCGTAGGGTTGACGGTTGCGGTATGACTGATAGAAAGCAATACCATAATCATTGTCATGCCCCACCTTCGAAGCATTGGCACTCATATTGTCTTCCCATGCACTTCCGCCAATGAGCGACAGTGTGTTACCCACCTGAAAGGAGTTGCTCTTGGGGTCCTTGGTGATGATATTAATGGTGCCACCCACGGCATTTGCACCGAAGAGAGCCGAGCCTCCTCCCCTCACCACTTCTACGCGTTCCACCATTGAGGCAGGTATCTGTTCGAGTCCATATACTCCGGCAAGTGAACTCACCACCGGGCGGCTATTAATAAGTATTTGTGAATAAGGACCTTCGAGTCCGTTGATTCTCACCTGCGGAAATCCGCAGTTCTGACAGTTGTTCTCCACTTTCAATCCTGACTGATAGGACAAACTTTTGGCAAGGTCGGGGGCATTCACCTGTTCAAACAGGCGGGCGCTTATCACGTTCACCACAACCGGTGCATCCTTGCGTTTCACCGTATTCTTGTTTGCCGACACCACAACCTCGTCAAGTCCAACGGTCTTGAATATATCATGTTCGTGCTCATGTTTTTTGTCTGTCACATTATTCTCTACATCAGCCTGCATCGAGGCAAAAACAGGCAGTGGGCATAAAGTCATCACGCCCACTAAGCCCTTAATAAACACACTTATTTTCATTCTTTCTCTTATTTTCATTCTTTCTCTTCTTTTCAATTACTCTCTTTTTTTCCGGCTGCAAAGGTAATCAGATTATTTCATTCACTAAAATTTTTGGCATACCCAAAAGTAGGTATTTTGTATTTCACCTTATTATATATTAAACACAGAGACACCTGTGTTTTTTAGTTAAAAGAACTGAATTTTTTGGATTTCTATGCAAGGAAAACGCTTAATATGCATTTATGACATAGATACATAAAAGATAAGACATATGAAGAAGACATTCAAGAACATTGCCATAATGGCAACAGTGCTGCTCGCCTTGTCGGCTTGCAGTTCAACAAAGAAAATTAGTGACAACAAGAGTAATGACATTACAAATATGAGTAAAGAAGTTGATATGATAGGTAAGGCTACAGAAGATGATATTGATCCGGAGTTTATGGTAATATCTGATGCACAATACGATCTCGTGAAGCGCAACAACCAGTTTGCCCTCAACCTCTTCTCCGAGGTGAAAGGTCTTGGTTCGAGTGTAATCTCACCAATGAGCGTCACTTATCTCATGTCGATGCTTGCCAACGGAGCGGAAGCCTCAACACGCGATGAGATTATGGCTACTATCGGTGCAAAGGACTTCGACATCGACGAGATGAACGCCTTCTATGCCTATCTCATGCGAAGGGCAAAGACTGCCGACAAGCAGACTACCCTCAACATCGCCAACTATATCGCCCTCAACAAGGAGTTTAAGCTAAAGAAGAAATATGCCTCTACCATTGCCGACAGTTATCAAGGGGTAGTAGAAGCTCTCGACTTCAACAATCCAGAGAGCACCAAACGCATCAACAGTTGGTGTAGTGAGCATACCGACAACATGATTCCATCCATCATCGACCAGGTGGAGCCTTCTGCTGTGGCATACATCATGAATGCCATCTACTTCAACGGCACATGGACAGGCAAGTTTGGCAAAAGCAACACCAAGAAGGAGCAGTTCAACGGATATACACGCGATATAAAATATGTAGATATGATGCATCGCAACGCCAAGTACTACTACACTTCAAACGATGTATATTCGGCTGTGACCATACCCTATGGCTCGGGCACATATTCGATGACAGTGCTCTTGCCCAATGAGGGTAAGTTTATCTCCGACGTGACGAAGGCGCTCAATGCCGACTCCATCGCTTCGCTCCGCCGCAATATGGAGGAATGTATCGTTGACCTGAAGCTCCCCCGCTTCACCACCGAGATGAAACTCTCGCTGAAGGACATCATATCACGATTGGGCGCACCCTCAATGTTTGATGCCTCACGTGCCGACTTCTCATCATTTGCCAATGGTAATGTATTTGTGTCGGAGATGCTTCAGAAAGCCAAGATTGAAGTGAGCGAAGAGGGCACAAAGGCTGCTGCCGTGACCATGGGAATGGTGAAACTCACTGCCTTGCGTCCGGATGAACCCCGCCGTGTGGATTTCCATTGCGACCATCCCTTCATCTATATGATTCAGGACAACTACACTGGCGCCATCCTCTTCATGGGACAGTTTACGGGCTCGGGCAAATAACTTTTTCAGCAATTCATTGGTAATTACGAAAAAAAGTAGTAACTTTGCCGCCAAAAACAAAGAATACCGCATTATGGGAAGAAACAAGTTCTCACAACATGAAATAGACATCATCGGCAAGTTGTTGCGCAGGAAAAACGCAGGTACGAGATTCCAGCAGAAGATGATAAGACATCAACTCAGAGTGAACTTTGAGTTTAATATCTCCGACTTCAACGTGCAAGGCAAGGCATTCGGCGAGGAAGAACTCCACGAGGCAATCAAACGAGGAGCCATACAGATTCTCGACGATGCCACTATTGCCGCCATGAAGGAAAAGCGCGCACGCGACAAGGCCCGCGACGAGGCAGAGCGAGAGAAGCAGGCTATAGCCGATGGTGCCACCGACTGGCGGGAGGCATTGAAGCAGTGGGAAGAAAGTGATGTAAAATGATTGTAACATCATTGTATCCATATCTTAAAACACTTGTCACCGTGTTGTAAAGCAATACCCGTACCTTTGCACCGAAAAACAATAATATTTAGTATATGGATACAACATTAGACTTGAAAAGCGCAAAGCGCAACATGCTGATTATCCTTTTAGTGATAGCAGCTTCGTTATTATTAAACATTACTGCAAACGCCCAAACTCCAGAGCAATGGAAAACACTAAAGGGCGACGTTAACTTGTTCATTGCCAACGACCTCGGTCGCAATGGCTACTATGAGCAGAAACCTATAGCCGAACTTATGGGCGTAATGGGAGAAACCATCGGTCCAGAGGCTGTTGTAGCTGCCGGTGATGTTCATCATTTTGAGGGTGTAGTATCAACTCAGGACCCTCTTTGGATGACCAACTACGAGCTCATCTATTCTCATCCCGAACTCATGATAACATGGTTGCCCGTTCTTGGTAATCACGAATATCGTGGAAATACCCAGGCTGTGCTCGACTACCGAAACATTTCACGCAGATGGGAAATGGAAGGCAGATATTATACTAAGGTATATGATGACAACGGTGTAAGCATACGACTTGTTCTCATCGACACCACCCCGCTCATCAACCGCTACCATAACAGCAGCACCTATCCTGATGTTGACTCACAGGACATCGACGCCCAACTGAAATGGATAGACAAGACACTGAACGAGGCAACAGAGGACTGGGTAATTGTTGCAGGTCATCATCCTATGTATGCTGACACTAAAAAGGACCTCATCGAGCAAAAGGATATGCAGGAGAGATTACTCCCCATCCTTCAACGTTACAAATCAAAGGTGGCAATGTATGTATGCGGACATATCCACAACTTCCAACACATTCGCCGCGGCAACGATGGTATCGACTATGTTGTCAACTCATCTGCATCGCTTGCACGCAAGGTCAATCCTACTGAAGGTACTATCTTCTGCTCTCCCGCAGAGGGATTCTCAGTTGTCAGTGCAACAAAGAAACAGCTCAACTTGTATATGATTGACAAGAAGGGTGAGGTTATCCACAAGGTGGAGAAAACAAAGAAATAAAATAATCGTGTTTTTCAGATTTGCTTTTTTGAGGGTGATGCATTATTTGCACCACCCTCTTACTTTTTTGTTTTGTCTTAATGCAGTTCTATCATTGCAATGCGCAGGTAAATCCAGTCTCCTCAACTGCCTTGCAGACATCCTCTGTTGAGAACTCGCCTTCCACAATAGCCTGCTTACTACCTAAATCTACAGATGCAGAGGTAACACCCTTAACCGAAAGAATAGCTTTCTCTGCTGACATACGGCAATGATTGCACGACATGCCGTTGATGATAAATGTTTTATTCATTGTTTTTGGGGTATTAATTTTTGCTTTTCTACAAAATCTATGACGAATGAACGCATTGATCAACAATACAAAGAGAAGAATGGTGCAACATGTGGCAAACAAACCGCTTTCCTCCTCGCAACATGCGTCATTGGCTACAAGATGGGATATAAACCATGCCTTGGGCAACATATAATCGATGATAAGACCAAATCCGATAGCCCCTGTAATAATAGAGGCAAGATAGGCTGTCAATGTGCGTCGGCCCATCACCTTGCTCACAACCAAGACACTCGCCACACTGCATGCCGGACCAGCCATTAACAATACGAGAGCCGCACCCGGGGTAAGTCCCTTCAGCATCAATGCCACGGCAATGGGTATGCTACCAGTGGCACACAGATACATGGGGATGGAGATACACAACACCAATAACATTGACGTGAAACTGTTATCCTTGAAAATCTCAAAATATGAATCAGGCACAAAAAGTGTTATCAATCCAGCAACAATAAGACCGACTATAAGCCATTTACCCACGCTCTCCATCATATCAATATAGGCATAGTGCAAGGCTTCTATTATCTTGCCACCAAACGACTTCGGCACATTGTCATGCCCTCCGCAGCAGCTGTCTCCACAGTTATCATCAAAGGTCAGTTCCTTCGTTTCATCAATTATCCCTGCACCATCATTTCCTTCAATCACATTCACCATCTTTCCACCAAATATTGCCGTGGCGAGGGCAGCTATCGGACGGATAATGGCAAACGGCAATCCCATCAATGAGAATGTGGCGATAATAGAATCGACACCTGTCTGGGGGGTGGCAATAAGGAAAGACACAGCTGCACCCTTACTGGCACCTTCGCGACGAAGGGACATCGCTGTGGGAAGTACGCCACACGAACAAAGAGGAAGTGGAATGCCGAAGAGGGCGGCAAGTATCACGCTTCTCATATTCGGTTTGGCAAGATATTTACTATAAATAGTCCCCGGTATAAAGGCATGCATCAAACCTGCCAAAAGGAAACCCAATAGCAGGTAGGGCGACATTTCTGTGACTAAATCGATAAACTGATCCATATAATCTCAAGTATAATTTATACTATTCACTTTAATTTGGATGCAAAGATAATATAATTCTACCAAAATGAATATAATTATTAAGATTTTTTATCCTTTACTCAACTTTATCAATTAAGTCATGGCAGAGTAGGATTTTCCAGACAATTCAGGAGCATTTCAAAAGAGGGTAAACAACTCGACTTTAGGAAATCACTTCTGGAAGTTGAACAAACAAGCAGTTTAAGCCTTATATGATGAGCCGGGATAATAATTTCGGTCAAATACTTGGTGCAATAAAAAAAAAATTGTACCTTTGTCGCCAAAAAAGATGTCATGATATACTGTATTTCGAAAAAGATGGAGATATCAGCGTGTCATAATCTCACGCTGACATACGAAAGCAAGTGCAGCCGAAAGCACGGGCACAACTGGGAGGTGACCGTGTATTGCGCCTCAAAGAGCAAAAACACCGACGGGATGGTCATTGACTTCAAGCATGTAAAAGATCGCATACATGGCTATCTTGATCATGGCGACCTCAACGAGTTGCTGCCTTTCAATCCTACGGCCGAGAATATAGCAGAATGGATAGTCAATGAGATTGACTGTTGCTACAAAGCAGTAGTGAAGGAGAGCTATGGCAATGAAGCTATGGCAATAGATGACCTCTTCCCTATCGACCCAAAATATTTATTGTAATACAAGAGAAAGAAGAGACGAAATGAAGAAATATCGAGTCAACGAGATATTCTATTCCATACAGGGAGAGGGGCGCAACACTGGTCGTGCCGCCTTGTTTGTGCGTATGAGCGGTTGCAACCTCAAATGTCCTTTCTGCGACACGGCCCATCATTTATGGAATGAGATGACTGCCGGCGAAATATGCGACGAGGCTCTGAAACTTACCAATGGCACACCGGGGATTCTCGTTGTGTTGACAGGAGGAGAACCCACATTGCAGGTGGATGAAGCTCTCGTATCGTCTCTTCATGAAACTATACCCAATTGCGATATTGCCATTGAAACCAACGGCACCCATCCTGTGGCAAAAGGTATCGACTGGATTACGCTCTCTCCGAAAGATATCTTTGTGCCCCGTGCTGACATTCTATTGACCAATGTGAATGAATTGAAGGTGGTGTTCGACGGGAGACATCCCATTCCGTCATACGACAACATCAAGTGTCATTATCGATATGTACAACCTTGCGACACTGGTGATGCCACACTCAATACCGAAATTATCCAAAAAACCATCGACTTTGTGAAAAGTCATCCACAATGGGCAATATCACTCCAGACTCACAAATATCTTGGGGTGAGATGAACCCATCCCTCCATAGCCATTCTATGCCCTATACATAAAATACAGATACAAAGAAAGCCAATATGAGCGATAATATTAATGTAATTACCATAATTTTATTATTGTTAAATGATTAATCCATCAGCAATTTTCTCACTGCTTTGCGACATTTTTTTGTTTCGCTATCAGTAAGTATGGTACGTCGCCGGGTGCCACCCTTTTCTATCGTAGCCACAATCTTGAAACCACTATAATGACATATCTCCCTCAATGCCCTTATTGCTCCACGGCTCTGATTCATAAGGATGTTCAGAGGCCATGGTGTTGTTGATGTACTGACCAATACGCAACGCTTACCCTTGTGAAGAGGTTTGGGGAATCCACGGGCACTCTCGTCCATCATTCCATATACTATACGGTCGAATAGCAACTTTAGAGTTCCAGGGATATTACCCCAATAGCATGGTGCTGCAATCACCATCGCATCGCAATCCACTATTAGTTGCAATATGCGCTGTGAGTCATCGTCAGGCAATACGCAGAACCCCTTTGCCCTGCATTGCATACAAGCCATACAAGGTCGTACATTGAGTTTCTGCACCTCAATCACATCGACATCCACTCCATGAGTCATTGCCTCATTGGCCATCTCTGTCACCATCTGCGAGATGTTGCCTTTCTTTCGTGGACTTGCATTTAAAATCAGCAATTTCTTTGTTTTCATTCTTTGTTATAAAAGATTATTTTACTCTCCATACATCGAGCGTAATGGTACCAGGTGCTCCGAATGATGGGGCGCAGACATATATGGCGTTGTTGAGCCATGAATACTTGCTGTCGGCAGGAGCCTCAAACTTTGGTGCTGCCTTGAAATAAAATGAGTCATTGCCCGAAGCATCCTTGCCGGAATATACAATGCCTTGATTGCGCACGTGGATATACACCCCATCATGGGTCATAATTGAATATATGGCCTCAAGTGTAGTGCGTTTTCCATCAGCACTGACCAACTGGTAGTCTGCTCCACCATTGATGATAGTGCCGTGAAGGAGCGGTCCCTCAAATGTTCCACCTGTAATGGGTATAACATGGCGCTTTCCGCTCTGTGTATCACCCACAGTATAGGCTTCGCCGAGAGTGACATTCAGTTGCATGACAAACTCCATTTCCGGAGTTGCTGCCTTGGGATAATTGTTCTGTGCATTAGTTGACAATGAACAAAACATAAGAATAATAATTATTATTATCGTCATTTCATTTATTAAAATTAGATTATTTCATCGAATATTGCCAAGATATTGCCCTTGTACCATTCTATGTCCTTTGGAAGCCATATGAAACCATAGTACTCATGTTGGTTTTTTTATTAAAAAGTCAATCTCAGTACCCTTATCGGTTTTTCAGCACCTCGATAGAGTTTATTGTCAAAGGCCGTTTCGCCAGTTGGCATGAATCCACACTTCTCCATCACTCGTCCCGAAGCTGGGTTGCTGATGAAATGTCCGCTGATTAGCGACTTGATGTCGGTTGTATTGCGTATATGCGTTATCATCAGTTGAAGAGCCTCTGTACAGATACCCTTGTCCCAATACGGTTTGCCCACCCAATACCCCACAGTTGGTTCTCCTTCCCGAGCAGGGAGAGAGCATTCGCACGACGGACCGTAGCCCATGGCTCCTATTACCTCGCCAGTCTCATTCCATACGATAGCCCATGTGGTGGGATTGTTAAATACGGTGCGGATTATCTCCAGGCTCTCCTCTTCAGAAAGATGAGGAGGCCAACCGGCTCGCGGCCCCACCTCAGGGTCGCTTGCGTATTTATACAAAGCCTTGGCATCAGAGTCAAGCCAAGGACGAAGGGTTATTCTTTCTGTCTTCATCATTCAATATTATTATTGCGACTGCAAAGGTAGTGTAAATATGATAATATACCAAATAATTGGGACAGAAAGCAAGGATATGTGACGAATGGCATGACACAACATGTGTAACATGCAAATTTAAATGCACCCTCCTTGTCATCTGTAAGGTATCATTTGAACTTCCATTCGTCGAATGTGATATTGTTTCCTTTCAGGATAAAACAGAGGTCCATTGTGCCTGTCATATTCGTTTGAAGTTGGGATTCTATGAGTTTCATTTGCGTGGTACTGACTTTGATTGAAGCTATGACTTCTCCGTCCGGCCTATCCCGGCGGACTTCTATGATTCCGTTTCCGGATGCCTTAATTTCCAGACTGGAAGGTACTTCGTTGAATTCCACACCTCTGACAGCAATGATGCCAGTCTTGTTGGGAACGGTGACGGCATACATGTCTCCGATCCTTTTTCCATTTGTGAACTTGACGCCTTGTGTGGCTGCTGTGGTTTCGGCCTGCTGGATGATGAACGGATTCATAGGCTGTATCTGTTTTACGCCTTTCAGAGTCTGATTACCCATGTGGATATTCACAGTATTCTCGTCA
>JALFCW010000143.1 GCA_022771625.1 Prevotella sp. | reverse complement strand
TTGGCGCGTGGAGGGGGATGAAGGGAATGAGGCAAATTGAGATAGGGCTCATGCCCTATCCTATGTTATGTCGCCCTTCCAGGGCTTACGTTGTACACAGCAAATAAAGCCTTACCCATCGCGCAGCCCAGCCGTGTCTTTTTAAAAGCCGTGTTCATCCGTGCCTAAAAAAATCACTCATCCGAGCCTTCAACATCCTCCCAGTCTAAAGTCAGCTCAATCCGTGCCTTGCCACCAAACTGGTTTTCCTCGAATCCGTCCGCATATCCGTTGAACAGCGACGCAACCCAGTCCAGCTCCCTTGAGACAATCACCCCCTCGGGCGTCATTCCCGACACATACCTCACCTCTGCGCGTCCAATAACCGAATGTTCCCCGAAGCGCACACCCTCTAACGTCACCACCGGAAGCGCCTTCATCGACGTCTTCGCTACGGTACAGAACAAGTTGTTCAACTCCTTCTCAGTGAGTTTCATGAATATCACTCCGCTCAGCATCATCTTTTCATACGGTACCGTCATCGACAACACCACACGATTCAACACACCCTCATACTTCATCTCAAAGCCGCACATCTTCAGCCACTTCGTAGCCTCCAACTTGTCCAACTGGCTTCGCTTCATCATATCCACCGAGAAGTTCAGTATCAATCTTCCGTCCTCTGTCGAGCATCCATTACTCCTGATCTTCATCTCTCTCTCATAGGCAGCCACTATAGCCCCCATGACATGATCCAAACTAATAATAATCTTCTTCATAGTTCTCTCTTCATTTTTTAGTGATTTTCCAACAACTATTCTCCTGTGAGTGCATATTCTTGCCGTCCCTTGTCTGATAGGAGCGCACTCGCGAGTTGAATCCGAGTTCAACAGTGTCTCCGATGTTCACCCCGTCGATGAGCTTCACGTCATCGCCACTCAGTCGCATCAGCAGCTGATTAGGATATCGCACATCCTCTATCACCTCAGCTACAAACTCGCGACTTTTCCACTCTTTACCAGTAGTCTGACTTGTGCCCGATTCAACAGGCATAATCTCAATCACCTTGTAATAAATCTTATTTTCTTCCATGATTTTAAAACTTTAAATTGTTAATACTTAATAACCTCACGTTCAAAATTACATAATAAGTTAATTCTGAACTTCCAAACCTTAAGAATAATACTAATATTCATTTCTTACGTTTATTTTACGTGGCTGCCTTTTCAGCCACCTTTTAATTATTAAAAACTAAATTCTTTATTCTTGCCACACATTGTACCAATAAGTCAAAGAGCGCCGAGCCGAGAGCAGAGCAACAAGCTCGCTTGATTGCTATGCCGAGGCGAGAAATCTTTTCAGCGTCAGCTAAAGAGCGCCGAGAAATCTTTTCAGCGTCAGCAAAAGAGCGCCGCTTTCTCTCGATTTCGACGACAAAATTACAGAGAAACACTAACGTATGGAAAATAGTGGAGAGTGAGTGGAGAGTAAAAAATGAAAAGTGGAGAGTTCGAGGCAAAAAGTGGACACCAAAATATGAAAAGTGGACACCAAAAATAAAAAAGTGGAATCGCAAGAGCAAAAAAGTGGAATCGCAAGAGCAAAAAAGTGGAGAGCAAAAAAAAAGAGGTATGCCTCTGATTAATGAAGCATACCTCTTATAATATATAAATAATAAACCGTTATGTCAACCTGCTAATATACAGTCTTAGGGCAGATACAAGCTCTAAATGCCTTCTCTGATCGTCATAAATCTCATTCCATTTATCAATATCCTTGCCATGAGAACGCAGCACAGAGTTCATGTATTTGCTGTCAATCGATACGCCAAACACATTCTTCACCATCGTGCAGAAGGTAGTCATAGTGGATGGAATGAACTCCATATCCAACAATACGGCATACACGGCAATCCAGTCGTTGCTTGCAACAAACGACTTGCTCACAAGCCATATCGCCTGAAGGATTCCGGTAACGTTGTCGTGCTTGATGCCACATGCGCTAATGTCCTTGTCGCTGAATATAGGCAAATCGCCAATGTCGCTTTCCTTAGTGTCGCCCATAAAATCACGGATGGGCAGCGACGTGTTTTCCTCTGTAAGGCGCGATTCTTCCGTCTTCACGTCGCGGCACAGTTCCTTGAAACCCTTCACCCTCGACATTATCTGCGATATGCTGCGGCACAACTGCAAATGCGGATTGTGCTTCCAGTCGGCGTCAGCCTCAGCCAGCATAAACATCACAGTCGAGAGAACGAGCATTGTAGTATGTTGCGCCATTTCCTCCGTTCGCGCCACATTGTCGAATGATGAATATCTTTCGTTAAGTTCCTCCACGATGGTGCTCACCTCAAGATGTCGAATATCCTTTGATATAGCCTTCATTTCTCCGATTACCATGTTTGCCTCCTGCCACACTTCCACCGGCGTGAGGTCTTCCTCGTGTTGATACCACAATGGCAGATACACCATTTTGAATAGAGGGTCGGAATATAGTTTTGTTTTGGTTTTCCTGATTTTTTCTTTAGGTATGCGTTTGTATCCAGTTTCAATCATTTTAAGTTGTCTTTTTATCGGTGTTAATAATAAAGAAAGAAAACGTGGACACTCCCAAGTAAAGCGCCATACCCAGAGCTCCAGCCAGAAGCTCTATCCACCACGCAATACAAGTGAGGCCCACGTCGTAGATGTTAACTACGACATGAACTTCGCTTGCATTGAAACTGGTGGAAATGTTATGCTCACATAATGTGAAATCTGGCTGGATTCTGGGTATGAGCTACATTGCTACACGTTTCATGTCTTATATCATTTCATCAGGTCATACAGACCATAATGATGATTTTGTCGGCAAAAGTACAAATTTTATTTCATTTCTGCAAATAAATCATGAATAATTATGTTGGAATCTGAAAAATATCGAGATTATCGAGCATACTGCTCACAATATTGTTGAGCGAAGACTTGTCTTTTTGATATTCGCGATAGAGACTTTGATCGTTGCGATGATTGCGCCTCATAACCTCTCCGATTATCTCGTAGAGTTTTGCCTTTGCAGCATTCACGTCGGGATTTCCCATCACCATTGTGCGATAGTCTTCATTGTCGTGAACAGCCTTCGCTATGGATATCAGTTTCACCTTCTGCTCCTCGGGAGTGGCAGTCCATCCCTTGAAAGCCTCGTTGAAAGCCAGCAGTATTTCGTCGAGCGGGTCTTTGCTGTCGTCCTCAGATGTCGCCCCAACCATACCCGAAGCCGAGGGGTCGATTGTGGTGTCATCCGCATCAAGTTCGATGCGCTCGTTCAGTGCAGTGCGACGCAGTCCGTATGTGCTCAGGTCAACACTGTCTTCGAGGTCTTTCAGAGTGTCCCCAACTTTTGGCACACGCAGACAAGGAATCAGCAGACGCAGATACCAGAAGAGCTTTTCCCATGCCACATTCTCGAATGTCATGATGGCGGCAGTGCGCGAATACACCCTCACAAACTGCTTGCATTTCATCTTGAAGTCGGCCTTGCCGTTCTCTTCCCATTCTATCTCGTTGTCATATCTCTCCACAGCCTTGTCGATTATTGGCGACAATGCGTCCTGCTGTGCTCCTTGGAAAAACAAGTTGGCGAATTCCTCCACCTCTTCCTCATGGAACACCTCCATCGATAGCAGAGTTGTGCGCAGTGTGTGCAGTATGTTCACATCTGTCGCGGCACTTAGTTCGATGCCTGTGAAGAATGGGTCGAAAGCCTCCTTCATCGATTCGGTTGAGTTGTAGAAATCGAGGATGAAGAGATCCTCGCTCACCTTCCCGAGTTGTGGAGCCGAGCGATTGAGTCGCGACAGGGCTTGCACTGCAATCACCCCGTCGAGCGGTTTGTCGATATACATTGCCGTGAGTTTCGGTTGGTCGAATCCCGTCAGGTATTTATTTGCCACTACGAGAATACGGTTGACATCGAGTTCAAATCTCTCTGCGGTGTCCTTGTCGGGAAATCCGTTCATCTCCGCCTCGGTGTATTTCTGTCCATCCACGGTTTTCTCTCCCGAGAATGCAATCAGAATTCTGTATGGCAGATTCAGTTTCGTCGCCATCTTTGTGAGTGCGTGATAATATCTTATGGCACATTCTATGTCCCTTGTCACCACCATAGCCTTCGCCTTGCTTTTCAGTTTGTGACTGCGATACACCTTTGTGTCGAAGTGCTCGAGCATCACCTCAGCCTTGGCCTCGATGGTTTTCGGGTCACGTTCCACCACACGTCTCAGGAATTTCTGTGCCTTCTCATTGTTGTATTCGGGATTATCTTGTATGCTCTTCACCAGTTCATAATACCCCTTGTATGTGGTGTAATTGGCGAGCACGTTGAGGATGAATCCCTCCTCTATGGCCTGCTTCATCGAGTAGAGGTGGAATGGATGGAAATGCCCCTCGTCGTCTTTTATTCCGAATCTCTCCAATGTCTCCTTCTTGGGAGTGGCTGTGAAGGCGAAGTAAGAACAGTTGTCGCTCATCTTGCGGTCTTTCATCAGCTTCTCAATCATCACGTCCGAGTCGCCTCCTCCGGTGTCGGGGTCGTGCTGCATTGACGCGTTCATCTTGTCGGCGGCAATACCGCTTTGCGACGAATGGGCCTCGTCGATGATGATGGCAAAGTTCTTGTGTCCCACATTTGATATGGAGTCGCAGATAAAGGGGAATTTCTGTATCGTGGTGATAATGATTCTCTTGCCCTGTTCGATGGCTTCCTTCAGTTCCTTCGACGAGTCGGCATGAGCGATGGTGTTCATACTGTGTCCGAAGGCACGTATGTTGTCGGTTATCTGTTTGTCGAGCAATCTTCTGTCTGTCACAATTATAGCCGAGTCAAAGAGTTGCATGTCGAGAGCCTTGGCGCGTCGTGCTTCCATCGAGCGTGGGCACACCTTTATTATTTTGTATGCGAGCCATGTGAGCGAGTTCGACTTACCCGAGCCTGCCGAGTGCATTATCAGGTATCGCTTGCCCACTCCGTATGTCTCCACGTCGTCGATGAGCCTTGTCACCACGTCGAGCTGGTGATAGCGAGGGAAGATGAGCCGCTTTGCGTTTTTCATGATGTGCGCCACTTTCTTGCCCGTCTTTGTCTCGCCATAGTCCATCAGTGTGTAGTTGGAGATGATGTCGGCGATAGTGTCGCGCCTTAGCACATGTTCCCACAGATATGCAGTCTTGTGTCCATTTGGATTCACGGGGTTGCCCTTGCCCTGTCCGTTGGGCAGTCCTTTGTTGAATGGCATGAAGAATGTCTTCGGTCCATCCACCTTTGTTGTGAAGAAGGCCTCGTCCTTATCCACGGCGAAGTGGGCGAGGCATCGTCCGAAGTTGAATATGGTGTCCTTCGGACTGCGGTCTTCCTTGTATTGCTTTTGTCCGTCGTATGCTGCCGTTTGGAATGTCCATGGGTTCTTCAGTTCGAGGGTAAACAGAGGCAATCCGTTGACGAATATCACCATATCGATTTCGTTGCCTGGCTTGATTAGCGAGTAAGTCTGTTGTCTTGTCACCGAAAACTGGTTGGAGGCATATTTCTCTTTTGTTGCCTCGGCGTCTGCTGCTGATGGGCGTGGGAAGAAGAGTCGCAGTTTGATGTTCTGCACACAGATGTCGTTCTTCAGCACGTGTATCAGTCCGAATGTGCGCAAGTCCATATCTATTTGTTTCTCAACCTCCTTCTCCATCTGCGTGCCCACGTATTTATCGAGTTCCTCCTGTTGTGTGGCATGCAGGAAACTCCACAATCTTCGTCTGTCGATTGCCGTTTTGGGGTCCATGTCCTTGGGCAGTCCCCAATAAAACTGTCCTTCAGCAGGCTGTTGCAAGTCAACGTCAGCCCCGTCGCCTCTCTCTTCTATTGTAGAGCCCACGAGAGCCTTTTCAATCAGCCATTCAAATGCCTGTTCCTTCGTATTTGTTGTTGTCATATCACTTTCACCTTTCCTGTCACTACGTCGTTTATTATTATTTGTTTGCGCTCCTGAAGGAGGGAAATCATTTTGTTGCATTGAGAGATTGAAGAGTCGATTTTTGAGGATACAGAATCAAGATATTTAACTATTTCAATTTGATCATTGATACTTGGATATGGGAAGAAAAGATTTTTCAGATTATCATATGATAAAGTAAGTCTGATTCCACTACCCATACCATGGAATAATTTCTTACTATCCATAGCTTTCATGAAATAACAATAGTAAGATGTATTTATATCATTAATGCTTTCAATACAGATATATGCTGATGTTATTATTCCTCTTTCCTTAACTAATGCAATTCTTTGGGAAACAAAATCATAATTTAAATTCAGTCCATTTAAAACAATATGACCAGGTTTTACAATATTATAATTTGAAATAACATTTATCATTTCGTTTGTTAAATCTTGACGGTCTTTCAAAACAATATTTCCCATTTTGAACTGCAATTGCTTGCGTTCCTTGATTAACGTATTTCTTTCATTTTTTTCTTTAACCTAAAATCCGCAAGCAATCTCAATGGCAATCTCAATTGCAGTAAAGAGCTTGAACACTATGCATCATGATAGTATGAGCGTGAATTTTGTCCGATTTGTGCATACCTTCCCCTTACCCCACAATGCGACTTGAGGCA
>JALFCW010000139.1 GCA_022771625.1 Prevotella sp. | reverse complement strand
AACCGCTTCCTTTATCCAGGAGAGCTCGATGGTTTCTTCTTCACCTTATTCTCTATAGGTGTAAGTGCAGCCGAGACCGCTGTTGCCATCGCCATTATCATCGACGTCTATCGTCACTTCCATAGCGATAAGGTAGACAGTATCCAAAACATGAAATTCTAATAGACAATGGATTACAGTTATGCATTTCTGATACTTCTTCTGCCTATGCTCTCATTCCTTATCTTGGGATTGGCAGGCATGAAGATGTCACATAAGGTGGCCGGACTCATCGGTACCACATCGCTGGGTATTGTCACCATTCTGTCCTACGTGACGGCATTTGGATATTTTACTGCTGACCGTTGCGCTGACGGAGCTTATGCTACCGTTGTGCCATTCAACTTCAACTGGATGCACTTCGGAGCATTGAACTTCGATCTCGGTATCATGCTCGACCCTATATCGGTGATGATGCTCATTGTCATCTCTACCGTGAGTCTCATGGTACACATCTACTCGTTTGGCTACATGCATGGAGAGAAAGGTTTCCAGCGCTACTACGCCTTCCTGTCGCTCTTCACAATGTCCATGCTCGGACTTGTTGTGGCAACAAACATCTTCCAGATGTATCTCTTCTGGGAGCTTGTGGGTGTTAGCTCATACCTTCTCATCGGATTCTATTATCCGCTGCATGCCGCAGTGGCCGCTTCCAAGAAGGCTTTCATCGTTACCCGTTTTGCCGACTTGTTCTTCCTCATCGGTATTCTTATCTTTGGCTATTACACCCAGTCGTTCTCGTTCTCATTTGTCGAGAACCTGCAGATGGCAGAGGGATGCACCCCGTTCCTGCCCGTTGACACAGCCAAGGCCGTAGCCGCAGGCGGATTCATCCTTCCCACAGCCCTTGTACTGATGTTCATCGGAGGTGCCGGTAAGTCGGCCATGTTCCCATTGCACATCTGGTTGCCCGATGCCATGGAAGGTCCTACCCCCGTCAGTGCTCTCATCCACGCCGCCACGATGGTTGTAGCCGGTGTGTTCCAGATAGCCCGTCTCTTCCCCTTGTGGATTGAGTATGCCCCTGGTCAGATGAGCATTGTTGTATGGGTGGGAGTGTTCACCGCTTTCTATGCCGCTGCCGTGGCTTGCGCCCAGAGCGACATCAAGCGTGTTCTCGCCTTCTCCACAATCTCTCAGATTGCGTTTATGATGGTAGCCCTTGGCGTATGTATGCCAGGACATCATGGAGAGGTGATCGACGCCCACGGTTCACTGGGCTATATGGCATCAATGTTCCACCTCTTCACCCACGCCATGTTCAAGGCCTGCCTGTTCCTCGGTGCCGGATGTATAATCCACGCCGTCCACAGCAACGAGATGTCGGCAATGGGTGGACTGCGCAAGTATATGCCCGTCACCCACATCACCTTCCTCATCTCCTGCCTTGCCATCGCCGGTATTCCGTTCTTCTCGGGCTTCAGCTCCAAGGACGAGATTATCACCGCATGCTTTGCCTACAGTCCTCTTGTAGGATGGATTATGACAGGAGTAGCCGCCATGACCGCATTCTATATGTTCCGTCTTTACTACGGCATCTTCTGGGGCACAGAGAACAAGGAGCTCCATGCCCACCACACCCCGCATGAGGCACCTCTCACAATGACCATACCTCTCATTGTTCTCTGCATCATCACCGTGGGTGTTGGTATCTACACCACCATCGCCGGTTTTGCAGGTCTCGGCGGCAGCTTCGGTAGCTTTGTCACCGCCAACGGTCAGGACTACACCATCCACTTCGACCTTCAGGTGGCAGCCACATCTACCGTTATAGCCATCCTTAGCATCTGTCTCGCCACATATATATATAAAGGTGAGCAGCAGCCTATCGCCGACCGTCTCTATCGCACATTCCCCAAGCTCCATCGTGCAGCCTACAAGCGCTTCTACATGGACGAGGTATATCAGTATGTCACCCACAGGATTATCTTCCGCTGCGTCTCAACACCAATTGCATGGTTCGACCGACACGTCATTGACGGCACGTTCGACTTCCTGGCATGGGGTGCCAACGAGGCAGGCGAGTCAATCCGTCCGTGGCAGAGCGGCGATGTGCGTCAGTATGCCGTATGGTTCCTCACAGGTGCCATTGCTCTCACACTCATCCTCTTGGCAATTTAATCAGAACTCATATACTAAATAAAATAAAGAATAGAAATGAGTATATTAACATTATTCGTAGTAATACCTGTACTGATGCTCTTGGGCTTGTGGCTCTCGCGCAATCTCAATCAGGTTCGTGGAGTGATGGTGGTAGGTTCATCTTGCCTTCTCGCCCTCTCCATCTGGCTTACGTTAGCCTTCATCCAGGCACGTCAGGCGGGCGATACATCCGAGATGCTCTTCACCTACAGCACCCCGTGGTTCCGCCCTCTCAACATAGCCTATTCCGTGGGTGTTGACGGTATCTCGGTAGTAATGCTTCTGCTTTCCGCCGTCATCGTCTTCACCGGCACCTTCGCCTCTTGGCAGCTCAAGCCCCTCACCAAGGAGTACTTCCTTTGGTTTACGCTTCTGTCAACGGGTGTGTTCGGATTCTTCATCTGCACCGACCTCTTCACCATGTTCATGTTCTACGAGGTAGCTCTCATCCCGATGTATCTTCTCATCGGCGTATGGGGCAGCGGCAACAAGGAATATGCAGCCATGAAGCTCACCCTGATGCTTATGGGAGGTTCGGCACTTCTCATCATCGGTATTCTCGGCATCTACTTCTTCAGTGGAGCCACAACGATGAATGTCAACGAGATAGCCGCCATGCACAACATTGCCCCTGAGGTACAGAAGGTGTTCTTCCCCTTCATCTTCATCGGATTCGGAGTGCTCGGTGCCATGTTCCCGTTCCACACATGGTCGCCCGACGGTCATGCCTCTGCCCCCACGGCAGTGTCCATGCTCCACGCCGGAGTGCTCATGAAGCTCGGAGGCTACGGCTGCTTCCGCGTGGCAATGTATCTGTTGCCCGACGCAGCCAATGAGTTGGCATGGATATTCCTTATCCTCACCACCATCTCGGTAGTATATGGAGCCCTCTCGGCATGCGTCCAGACCGACCTCAAGTACATCAACGCCTATTCGTCGGTGTCACACTGCGGTTTGGTGCTCTTCGCCCTGTTGATGATGACCCGCACATCTTGCACCGGAGCCATCCTTCAGATGCTCTCCCACGGACTTATGACCGCCCTCTTCTTTGCCCTCATCGGTATGATCTACGGTCGCACCCACACCCGCGACGTGCGCCGTCTGGGAGGTTTGATGAAGATTATGCCATTCCTCGCCGTAGGATATGTCATTGCCGGTCTTGCCAACCTCGGTCTTCCGGGATTCTCAGGCTTCGTGGCTGAGATGACCATCTTCGTGGGTTCGTTCGAGAATGCCGGCACCTTCCACAGTGCATGCACCATCATCGCCTGTATGTCGATTGTAGTGACCGCAGTCTATATTCTGCGCGTTGTCGGTAAGATTCTCTACGGAGAAGTATCCGACAAGCACTACCTCGAACTCACTGATGCCACCTGGGATGAGCGCTTTGCCGTATGCTGCCTTATCGCCTGTGTAGCCGGTCTTGGATTGGCTCCAATGTGGGCAAGCAATGTCATCGGCGATGCCGTCAACCCGATTATCAACGTATTAAGTCAAAACATATAATCAGTAGGAAACAATGGATTACAGTCAGTTTTTCAACATGATACCCGAGGCTACCCTAATGTTAGCCCTCGTGATAGTCTTTCTCGCCGACCTTATCTTCAAGGGAGAAAGAAAGCATTGCTACACCAGCCTGCTGATGTACGTTGGTCTCTTGGCCCAGACGGTCGTATGCTTCACTGCAGCACCCTCTGAGGCATTCAGCGGCTTGTATGAAGCATCTGCAGCATGCAACGCCATGAAAGGCATCCTCACAGCCGGTACATTTATCGTAGTCGTGATGGCACAGTCATGGCTTGTCAAGGACGAGGTGAAAGCCGTGAGCGGCGAGTTCTACACCCTTACCCTCTCCACCCTTCTTGGTATGTATATGATGATGTCATCGGGAAATTTCCTGATGTTCTTCCTCGGTCTTGAGATGGCATCAGTGCCCATGGCATGTATGGTAGCCCTCAACAAGTATCGCAACGAGTCGGCAGAGGGAGCCGCCAAGTTCATCATCACCGCCACCTTCTCAAGCGGAGTGATGCTCTATGGCATCTCGTTCCTCTATGCCGCCACAGGCACACTCTATTTCGACGACGTGATGAGCAATCTCACTGCCACCCCACTCGTCATCATGGGTCTTGTGTTCTTCTTCAGCGGACTTGGATTCAAGATCTCACTCGTACCCTTCCACTTCTGGACAGCCGACACCTATCAGGGCGCTCCTACAGCCGTCACCGGTTATCTGAGCGTCATCTCCAAGGGAGCAGCCACTTTCACTCTGATGGCCATCCTCATGAAGGTGTTCTCGCCCGTAGTTGAGTATTACGAGTATCTGCTCTACATCGTCATCGTGCTCACCATCACCATCGGCAACCTCTTCGCCATCCGCCAGAACGAACTCAAGCGCTTCATGGCGTTCAGTTCAATCTCCCAGGCAGGTTACATCATGCTCGCCGCCATAGGCAGCAGTGCGATGGGCGTGTCTTCGCTGATGTATTATGTATTAGTGTATATCGTAGCCAACATGTCGGTGTTCACCGTCATCAACGTAGTTGAGACCCGCGGTGCCGGCACCACCAAGATGAGTTGCTACAACGGCCTCTACCAAACCAACCCCAAGCTGTCCTTCCTCATGACATTGGCATTGTTCTCATTGGCAGGAATTCCACCGTTTGCAGGAATGTTCTCCAAGTTCTTTGTCTTCATGGCGGCAGCCCAGCAAGGTTCGTTCTTGGCCTACCTAGTAGTGTTCATAGCGTTGGTCAACACCGTAGTGAGTCTCTACTACTATCTGCTCATTGTCAAGGCAATGTACATCATTCCGACAGAGTCACCCCTGCCCACGTTCAAGAGCGATTTCAACACTAAGTTGGCCCTTGCTCTTTGCACTGTAGGCATAGTTCTCTTCGGTGTATGCAGCTGCATTTACGACTGGCTCACCTCAGTCACCATCCTCTAATAGCAGATTCAAATCTCAATTGACAACATAATATCAGTTGACAACACATAAAAAAGGGGGCGTGTCAGAATTAACTGACACGCCCCCTTTACCTTTCCTTTCAGAAATTACGATCTAAATTTTTTAATTTCCTTCAAGACATCCTCTTTAAAGACCACCCATCCACAAGATAAGGCGAATCCTAGGAATGTCCATATAATGAGAATTTTCATGCGACTGTTGTCCGACTTCAGTGGCACTGATGCCGGTTGTATAACCGCAAACACCGGTTTTTCGTCAATCACCTTTCCCCTAGCAGCCTCAGCTTGCTGCTTCATCTGCGAATACACCTGCGAGGCGATGTTCACTTCGTTTTGCAACCTTGCACCCTCAGAAATAGCGGCATTCAGTATCAGACCGCGATTGTGGTCCTGATAGTATGCATACGCCCTGCTTGCCTTCTGATATGCCTGATAGCTCTCGTCGGCAATTTTCTGGTAGTTATCCAAGTCCTCGCGTGCTTTTTTTGTTCTGTACTCAGTGATATATTCCTTCAGGTTGCGGCACACAGTATCAGCAACTATAGCAGCCACCACAGGATTGTCCATCGTCACATTGATGGTAGTCTCTCCGGATTTCTTATCCACCTCAGCCACTATCGACTTGTTCAGCACATCAACAACCCTTGCCTGCTTCTTCGTCAGTCGGAACACATCCACCTTTTTGGGCGTTTCGATACTGTCAGTGGAGAATATCGACAGTATGGGCTTAATTATCATTCCCGTCAGCGAGAATTTTTCTCTCGTCAGATAGCCAATCAGTGTGGTGTCAATACCCTCCTCTGGGTCGCTGACATGTATGTCAAACAGTTTGGTCATAAATGGCGTTGATGCCACCACCTCAGGATACACGGTCACGTTATATGCGTCAGAGCTCGCTCCCGATATAGCTCCACCAAGACCGAGCATGCTTGTTATGTTTCCCAATGATGACGACGAACTCGTCTTGCCCAGTTCCGGTACGAGGGTCACCTTGCTCGTATATACCTTCGTCATCGTCAATGCGGCCACGAGGCCAAGCGCCACGAACACTCCCGTCACAGTTATGATGAATTTCTTGCCGCTCCACAGTTTCATGACAATCCCTTGCCAGTCAAAAGGTTTATCCGTGCTCTGGCTTTGATGCTCAATATTTCGTTTTTCCTTCTCCACCTCGATAAGCACTTGCTTCAGTTCATTCTTGTCCATATCCATAACTTTATTTCATCGCGTTAATTAATGTTGCTATCACTGCTAACATTGATACTGAAGTCGTAACAGATGTCAGCGTAGTAGCGAGATTCCATTGGCTCCTTCCCTTCTGTGGTACGATAATCTTCGAACCACCCATAATATCCTTAGCGCTTGCGTTCCTGCCCAGCTCCTTGATATGTCCGTTGGGATAAAGGATAAACGTGCCGCTCTTGCGTGCTCTCTCTGCATATCCTCCCGCCTCACTGATATAGTCCTTCAGTTTCATCTTCGGGTCATACACCACCGAGTTAGGCTTTCTCACCGAACCCGACACGCTCACGGTCGTCATATATTGCGGTATCACTATCACGTCACCATCCTGGAGCACAGGGTCGATGGCCGAATGTGGATTAGCCAAAATCTCCTTGAGGTCGATACCCACAGGATATGTTCTCGACACCTGCGGCACTACAATAGAATCATTACCCGATACCTTGTTGTTGCTCGCCACCATATCCATCAGTTCCTGAGCCTGCTTATATTCCTCTGGAGTCATCTGGCGCTCCAGCCTTGCACCTTCTATATATGCGAACTCAGTCAGACCGCCAGCCTTCTCGAGCACGTCAGAGAGGCGCTCGTTGCGCACGTTAAGAGAGTAGTCACCCTCAAACTCCACCTCGCCCGAAACAGTCACGTTCACCTTTTCAGAATATCCAGGCGAGCGTCTCACGAACACTTGGTCGTATGGTTCGAGCACAAATCCAGGTTCACCCTCAACTACAAATCCGTCCTTAACTCCAAAAGAAAAAGTCTGTGCAATCTCTTTCTGCTTCTTTGTTCCTTTCCTGTCGATAATTCGACGTGTCACATCCACCCTCACCGTGGAAGCCGACTCCGTCAGACCTCCAGCCATGATGATGAGGTCCTCAAGCTTGGTGTTGGCGGCATAGGGGAATACATTGGGTTTATACACCTCGCCCCTTATCTCAAGCGTTCCCTTCTGCTCCAGGTCATATTTACTCGGAATGAAGAGCACGTCGTTCTTGCGCAGTGTGACATCCGCCTCCGTTCCGTCAATAATAGCCTTCACGTTGAGCGAAATCACCTCAAGGGTCTTGTCGTCGTTCTCGCGGTGGAGCACAGCTCGGTTGGTGAATGCATATTCCAGCAGTCCGTCAGCCTTCTCTATCAGGTCTTTCACAGTCTGTATATCCTTGCCCAATTCATAGTATCCCGGTCTATACACGGCTCCCTTCACCTCTATACGGTTGTCGTATCTGTCGAGAATCTCTCCCACGCTCACCACGTCACCGTCCTTCACTTTGAACACGCCGTAGTTCATGTCATCTACAGTAGCCACCGTTCTTTCCTTGGTATTATTGCGATCCACAGTTACCGCTCCGCGATATGCATCATTTGAGAATCCTCCGGCAAATCCGATAAGTGTTCTGATTGACTCCGAACTCTTCATCTCATAATACATAGGTCTCTTCACCTTACCCTTTATAAGTACCAATGCGTCGTATGGACTTGCAAGAATCACGTCGCCCTCCTGCAGACGTATGTCCGAATGCGATCGTCCGTTGATGATATAGTCATACACATCCACATTTGCCACTGTTCTGCCGCCACGCACCACCTTGATATTGCGCAAACTACCCATCTTGCTCATACCTCCAGCCTTGTACAATGCGTGGAACACGGTAGAGAACGACGACAGGGCGTATGTGCCTGGGCGTGCCACCTCTCCCATGATATTCACCTGTATTGTCCTTATCTGTCCGAGGCTCACCTTCACGTGTGTGCTCAGGTTGACATTCGACGATGCCAAGCCCGAGTATATCTGGCTCAGTTTGGCCTTGATACGGTTGGTAGCAGCCTGCACAGTCAGTCCGTTCACATTCACAGGTCCCACATTCGGAATAGATATATATCCGTCTGGACTCACCTTCTGGGTGATGTTCGTCTCACTGGCTCCCCATACCTCAATCTGCAACTCATCGCCAGGTCCCAGTCGGTAGTTCACCGGTGTGGCGATGTTCATGCTCGGTTCGAAGGTCAGATTGGCAGTGCGGAAGATGTCACGTCCGAACACCTTTATGCCTCCCTCCGGTCCGTCAACAGTCATGTCGTTGCTTTGTGCCGGAGCCTTGTCCTCAGCCTGCTCAGGATTTACTCGCTGTGTATCCACGTTTTTGTTACTCTTTTTTACCACGGCGTTTTCCTTCTGCTGTTCATACTTGTCCTTAATACGTTGCAACTGCGACGTGCTTACACCTCTCGCCACAACTTCCTTGTAGATAGTTTGTTGCGACTTTCCCTGATTTACCGCGTTTTTCACGTAGCTTATCACCTCATCGTCGCTCATTGCCTGCGCATTGGCGCCACCAGCTGCCAATAGCGCAAAAAAGAATAAAATCCAAATCCTTTTCATCATAATATTTTTATATTTTATTTATTATTACTTTCGTTTGTCATTGCATATCTTTATCCCCCCCCCTGTCAACCTCCGTCTTGTATGTTTCAGGCGGAAAAGTGCAGAATACCTCGTCGGGATTTTTTGTATCCTTGCCAACTCCAATTATCAGCACATGCCTTGGGTTGTGTCCGGCCTTGCGCAGCAGTCTCACAAAACTATTAAACAGATTACGCAAACGATTTAAACACATCATCCACTTGCTTAGCAATTTTTTCATCATAACCCCTCTCACTTAGGGGGAGGGCCCATTCTCTCTATCCTGTCGGGATGGACACTGACCTGTCCCCTGTTCATAGTGATGACAACATATCATAAATACTGTCCATCGATGTAATTGCTTTCATTTATATCCATTCTTTATAATTTTTCTGCAAAATTACTAATAAAATTCTATTCCACCAAACATTTCCCCATATTTCTGCAAATAATTATCAATCATCTATCAATAATCAATTTAATCCGAGCACTTTGCTCATAATCTGTATCAATCTGTGGTCTATAAAAAATCTTGTGCAGCGCCCTTCTATGGCTATTCTTCCGGCATTACGTTCGGGTGTTCTTGTGACATTAGGATACTCGGTTCTTATGACATTAGGATACTCGGTCCTTGTGACATTAGAACAGGGTGTTCTTATGATATTACGATCGTGTGTTCTAATGTCATTAATACAGCGATTGTTGAAGGATTAAAAGTTATGAGCAATCGGTATTTATAATTAGTTGTACCTTTTCAGTGTGAAGATTGAATATTATAGGCACGGGGGAATGCTTTTTGGCACGGATAGACACGGCTTTTTCAAAGACACGGCTTTTGGCTCCGCATAGATATAACCACTGCACTTCGTGGTTACGGCTTGCTGGCGCAAGTTCGCGGCTTTCTTTTCCACTGAGTTTTTCGTCCACAGATTAGCACAGATTATCACAGATTGTT
>JALFCW010000062.1 GCA_022771625.1 Prevotella sp. | reverse complement strand
TACGCGTTACTCACCCGTGCGCCGGTCGCCATCTTCCCTAGCAAGCTAGGAAAATGCTGCCCCGCGACTTGCATGTGTTAAGCCTGTAGCTAGCGTTCATCCTGAGCCAGGATCAAACTCTCCATTGTAAAATATTTATTTATTGTTTGTTCTGTCTTATAGGATGACTCTCCAGAATTAATGAAGCATAAAGCAAACTTTCAATCTTATACAAATTGACGGTTCGTTTCTTTTCTACCCAAACTGCACTAAATAAATAATGCAGTTCGCTTCTTGTACTACTTCTCTGTTTATGTAAGTCTTTCAAAGAACTCTTTCTTTTTTGGCTTGAGAGAAGCGTTGTTCTCAAAAGCGGGTGCAAAGGTACGCACTATTTTCCAAACTACCAAATGTTTTGAGGAAAAAGTTTAAGAATTTAACAGAAATTTAGAAATAAGACGTGTAAATAGGACACTAAATTGCATTACACCTTATTTTATAAATTAAAGGGAAGCGTTATTTTAGTTTTGCCCTTATATACATTCCCGGTCTGAAATCCCCATTAGAAGCAGTGACTTTGGCATATACTTTAATCGAATAATCCTTTTCACCGACCGACTGGTCGATAGACACGATATGAGCAGAAAAGGTCTGTTTGCCCATTCCATTCACCCTGAACTCTACAGGACGCCCAATGCGCATCATATTCAGTTCCCTTTCATATACCGTCAACTGGATAAGAGGCTGCGACTTATTGATTACATCACAAAGTGGGTCGCCCACATTGAGATATTTCCCTATATTGACATTCAAGTTAGTGACAAAACCATTAATTGGAGCCTTCACCAGAAGATATGGTTGAATACCCTTTGACTTGACGAATGCCGGTTTGACACCCAGAGTCACCAATCGTGATGCCGCCGCCGCAAGCCTACTGTTCATAGATAAATATTCCGCCTTACTCTGTTGTACCTTTTTTTGAGATGCGGCATCATTGTCCGCCAAACTACGTTGACGTTTATATTCCATTTCCAAGAATTCCACTTGGGCAGAAGCATCGAGATATGTCTGCTGTAATTCAATAAATTCCGGATTGTCGATAGTGGCAATCACCTGCCCTTGCCTTACAGCCTGTCCTGGCATAACCTTCAGACTATGCACCTTTCCGCCCATAGTGAGCGAGACCGTGGCATTATTCTGAGGCGACACCATCAATACTCCATTGAATGTGGGACTATTGGCAACATTAGTTGCACTCGACACGGCATCAACCGACAAAGAGTCGTTATTAGCCTTAACATCAATGGAATCAGACTTTTCCGAACTATCGGCCGACTGTGTTCCTGCATCCGAGGAACTATTACCGGTGCATGCTGCCAACATCATAGCTGCAGCAATAATTACGATATGCTTTTTCATGATTTCTTTACTCTTATTTTTCTTAATATTATTGGCATTGAATTAACAATTCTGTAAAAAGCAGGAATGACAATAAGCGTCAATACAGTAGATACAATCAATCCACCGATAACCACCGTGGCAAGCGGGCGCTGCACCTCGGCTCCAGCGGAAGTGGCAACAGCCATAGGAACAAATCCCAACGAAGCCACCAAGCCTGTGAGGAACACGGGACGCAAGAGGTGATGACATCCGATGAATATGATCCTGTCGGTACACATTTTATAATTACCGGAAGACTGCATATCGTTGAAATGATTAATCATAAGAATACCGTTGAGAACCGCCACTCCGAAGAGGGCGATGAAACCTACTCCTGCAGAGATACTGAACGGCAACCCGCGAAGCCACAATGCTGCAATACCACCTATCAGCGACAACGGAACGGTGGAGAACACCACCAATGAATAAGTGATACTGCGGAAGTTGAAGAAGAGCAACAACAAGATGAGCATCAATGCAATAGGAATCACGATGAGCAAGGTGCGTATAGCATTCTGCAGATTCTCAAACTGTCCTCCATACTCGAAGTAATAACCAGGTTTGAGTTTGATATTCTTGTCGAGCGTATCACTAATTTTCGCCACAACCTGCTGAATATCCGCATCACGCACATTGACACCGATAACAATTCGACGCTTCGTAGCATCACGATTAATTTGCAGCGGTCCATTCACAAGACTGATAGTAGCCACCTCGCTCACGGGCACTTGTACCCCGTCGCAAGTGCGAACGAACAGGCGATTGAGATCAAGATCGCTCACTTTCTCATTGTCAAGTCTCACCACAAGATCGAATCTTCGTTCATTTTCAAACACAACGCCTGCCGCCTCGCCCGCATAAGCCGTACGCACGATGTCGTTGAGTTCCTGAATGTCAATACCATAACGCGCAATCTTCGTGCGGTCATAATTCACCACCAACTGTGGCAATCCCATAGCTTGCTCCACAATGACATCGGCAGCTCCAGGCACCTTTTCCACATATTTCGCAGCCTCCTTGGCCTTAGTATATAGTTCATCCATATCCTCGCCATAGAGTTTTATGGCAATATCCGCCTTGGCACCGGTCATCAATTCGTTGAAGCGCAATTGAATAGGCTGGCTGAAATTAAACTCAGCTCCCTCAACACTCTCAAGAGCCTGTTTCATCTTCTCCACCATCTCGGCCCGGCTCGATGCCGAAGTCCACTCCTTAAACGGTTTCATCACAATCATCACGTCGGCATCCTCCACCGACATTGGGTCGGTAGGCACCTCAGCCGTACCTATCTTAGCCACAACATGCTTAATCTCAGGAAATTTGTCCTTCAACACCTTCTCCGCCTTTAGCGAGATCTCAACACTCTTGCTAAGCGAACTTCCTGCAGGCAGAGTCATCTGCATGGCAAAGTCGCCTTCGTCGAGAGTAGGTATAAACTCA
>JALFCW010000060.1 GCA_022771625.1 Prevotella sp. | reverse complement strand
CTGCCATTGGTTATTGACTTTTGGGCAACATGGTGCGGTCCTTGCCGTATGGTTGCTCCTATCATCGAGGAACTTGCCAATGAATATGACGGTAAGGTGACTGTTGGAAAATGCGACGTTGAGGAGGCAGACGATATCGCTGCTGAATTCGGTATTCGCAACATCCCCACCATCGTGTTCATGAAGGATGGCAAGATTCTCGACAAGATTGTCGGTGCTGCCTCAAAGAGCAAGATCGAAGAGAAGATTAAGGCGCTGATTTAATTTTAAGGAGTTAAAGGAGGTAACTACTCACGCCCTGTGAAACATGTTCAGTGTAGCCCTGAAAGGGCGACATAGCATAGCATTGGGCGTGAGCCCTGTGTGAATGACATTCCCTCCCCCTCCTCCCCCTCCACGCGCCGTTGGCGCGTGGAGGGGGAGGAGGGGGAGGGATAGGGAAAGACGTATATTAGATAGGGCTCACGCCCTATCCTATGCTATGTCGCCCTTCCAGGGCTATAACTTCAAAAATCATTTAGTTTTGAGATGATGTAATCCACCTCTTCATCAGTAAGTGCAGGATTGCACGGCAGACTCAATACCTCGCGATGTATGCGCTCGGTAATGGGAAGACCGTAAGGAGGAATTACAAGAGCATCCGACGAGGCATAGCATCTTTGCTTATGAGGCGGTATCGGATAATGTATCACTGTCTGTATGCCATTGTCAGCAAGATAACTCTGCAATCTGTCGCGCTGCTCGCACAACACCGGGAAAATATGGAATACATTATCTTGCCAATAATCCTCTGAGGGCATCTTCAGCAAGGGGTTCTTCACCTCTTTTATATATCTCATGGCAATCTCACGACGACGATTATTGTCTTTGTCGAGATATTGCAGTTTTACCGACAACACTGCGGCTTGTATCTCATCAAGACGACTGTTGCGTCCACAATAGTCGAATACATACTTGCGCGATGACCCATAATTGGCTATTGCGCGGAAAGTATCGGCTAATTGCTTATCATCGGTAGTTATAGCTCCGCCATCACCAAGGGCTCCAAGATTCTTGCCAGGATAAAAACTGTGACAAGTAATTGATGATGATTGATGATTGATTACTGATGATTGATTATTGATTAGCCCGTGGCCTTGGGCGTTGTCAATTATTAACCTAAGGTGATGTTTATTGCACAAGTCACCGATTAAGGGAGTATAGGCATTCTTGCCATATAGATTGACGAGCATGATGGCTTTTGTGCGCGGTGTGATTGCCTCTTCAATAAGCTGGTCGTTAATTTGGAATGTATCGATACGTGGCTCCACAAGCACAGCCTTCAGATGGTTTTCGGTGATGGCGAGTATCGTTGCGATATATGTGTTGGCAGGCACAATCACCTCGTCGCCCCCACTCATCTCGCCCATCTCCATCAACGAGCGCAGAGACAGTGTGAGTGCATCCAGTCCGTTGGCACATCCCACGCAATATTCGGCATGGTAATATGCGGCATACAGTTCCTCAAACTTCCGGTTTGATGCTCCCTGCAGATACCATCCGCCATCCACCACCTTGCGAACAGCCTCACGTATCTCCTCGCCGTGCATGGCGGTAATCTTCTTGAGTTCAAGATATTTTATTTCCATCATCACAAAAATCCCATTCAAACATCACAATTCCCATTCGTAAGTGTCATAACAAACACCACGTCCGCCGAATCCCTCCTTCTGGAAGATAAGTCCATCGTTGAGATAGCGCCCCATATCCTCAGTGGATTTTCCAAAGTCGAAAAATGACTTTTTGTCGGAATAATAGGATATGAGAAAAGAGAAAATGGCATCCACCGCACCTATTCTCTTACCCTCGGGCGAGGCCGATATATACTGCACATGCACTGTTTTCCCACAAATAAACAACACTACTCCTGCAATGGTGGAGCTATTCAATGTGGCATGACATAGAACGATATTCTCAGGAAAACGCCCTGACAACAACTTGATTTCTTCAACACTGTGCACCGGGTGTGCCCCATATCTTTGCATAAGATTGTCGTCGAGAACTGTCCAGAAATCATCGAAATCCTCCGACCACTCTACAACAACCCCTTCTCTCAATGCCTTGGCGGCATGTCGTCGCCTCAACTCCATAAACGGTAATGGGCATGACAAATCCACAACAATGGATATATCCCTACCGATGATATTGAATTTTCCTTGTCGGAAGATGGCATAGAGGTCCTCCTCGGATGGTTGACGATGATATATCCACGGAGTAGGTTTATACACAATCCGGCAAAAACCCTCACTGTGCAAAAAGGCATTCATTGCCTCCATTGTCTCCAATGCCGTCACAGTTCTGAAGGCATCACCAACAACAAGTCCTCCATAGGTAAGACCATGATGCGACTGCAACACGTCTCCCTCGGCATTTGCGGGAAGTACTGCCACAAGTCGATGTTTCTCATCATAAAACATCAGTGAATAATCGGAAAATTTGTCGCTATGATAATCCATATAGCGGCGGTCGAAAAGGAATGTTCCATTTTTCGACGCCGCTACAAAGCTGTTCCATTCGTCAAAGCGTTCTGCTGAATATCTTTGGATGATTATCATTTCACGTATTCCAGGAATTCATCGTATTCATAGAAATAGTCAGCCTCGTCGAACAACTCAGAGGCGAGCACCAAGCAAACGGCACCGGAGGAGAAATCTTCCAATGTGCGCCATATACCCGTAGGCACAAGCAATCCTTGCCAAGGATGATTCAGATGAAAGTCCTTGCGGTTGCCCTTGCCGTCATCGAGTGTCACCGTGAATGAACCGCTCACAGCGATGATAAACTCCACGCACTCCTTATGGGCATGCCCGCCGCGTCTTTCTCCAGCCGGCACATCGTAAGTCCAATATACCCGTTTCACCTCGAAAGGCACATTTTTCATCTGCTCCGCCACCGTCAGGTTTCCCCTCGGGTCATATATCTTCGGCAGTTCAAGTATTTCTCCCAACATAATAATTATCTATTAAGCCAAATAGCCAAAAACTTGTCACATACCTCATACGCTCCATTTTCAGATGTCACCAACTCTTTGTCCAACAATCCCCTAATAGCCGACTGAACACTGCTTGAAGATGAAAGACTATGCTTGCGCACAAATGCCGTGGATGTTATGGAGGAGGCCTTCCCCTCAGCACAGATTGCCATAAGAAGGGCTTTCTGTCTCGAAGGTATCTGATAGAGCAAAGCCTCGTATGCCATTTGGTTTTCGTCCAATATATCCTCTATCGCATTGGGGATGTAGTGATTGTCACACGTCTCGCTTGTTGGAGTAAGCATGTATAGCTTGTTCATCATACGCTGTAGATACCAAGTGACACCTTCAAACATGTCATATACCTCATCCACCACATCTGGCGACAAACCTTTCCCACCTTTCTCAAAATGACTTACGGCAAAAGCACGGTATTTTTCAATGTCGAGTTTGGGCACGCTCATTATCGTTGTTGACTGATAAAACGGACGACTATGCTTGCTGAACATCTCAACAATCATTGTGCGCTTTGAACCTGCAAAGATAAATTGGGCATTATGGCAATGCTGAACGTATGTTCGCAACAAGGCCTCAGCCTTGACATCTGGGTACTCTGATATTGTCTGAAATTCATCTATCGCCACTATACAGGGCTTATCGGCATTTTCAATATATCGGAATATCTCATCGAGGGAATTCTGAGGGCTCTGTATCTCTCCTACACCTATACTCCATGAAGGATTTCCCAAGTTGTCGAAAGACATCGTAGGTCTCAGGGATTGTACTATTGATGAGAATGATTGAAGAGCCTTTTCGCTACGGCTCTTCAATGTTGATAAGATTGACTTTGCCATTTGGGCAACCATTTCCTCAATAGTCTTTGTGGCATAGATGTCGATGAGAAAAGTATAATAGTTTTCCTCCACCTCTTTCTGATGAAAAAGATGTTCTATAAGCCCCGTCTTCCCCACTCTTCGGGGCGAGACAAGGGTTACGTTGACACCATTGGAGATATGTTCCAGCAACTTTTGAACCTCGTGTTCGCGGTCGCAGAAATACTCCTTGCCTATGTACCCGTTTAGGACAAATGGATTTCTCAACATACCTTGACTCTTGTTTGTTTTTCGTATTATTACTTTATAATAATCATATTATAATAATCAGAATACGGTGTATGGGTCGGTGCCGAGGATGGTCTTGGCGGCAGCCTTAGCTTTGTCGCGGAGGGCGTCGGTACCGTCGGCAACATCGCCATAGCATAGCACCACTCCCATGCGGCGACCCACGTGTGCCTCTGGTTTACCGAAGATGCGGATGCGGGTATGGTCTTGCTTGAGGGCCTCTTCGAGATTATAGTCGAGGGGCTTGTCGCTCTCCACAGGCGAGAGTACTACAGCCGAAGCACCAGCATGCTCGAGGTGAATGCCAGCAATAGGCAATCCCATTACTGCACGGAAATGCAGTTCAAACTCCGAGAGGTTGGTGGTGTGTCCGAGTGTCACCATACCGGTGTCGTGCGGACGCGGTGAGAGTTCGCTGAAGATCACCTCACCCTGCTTGGTGAGGAAGAACTCCACGCCCCAGATACCAGCACCGGTGAGCGCCTTTGTCACTGCAGCCGCCATCTCCTGCGCCTTTGCCAATGCCTCGTCGCTTATCTTATACGGTTGCCACGACTCACGATAGTCGCCAGCCTTCTGCACATGTCCAATAGGTGGGCAGAAGATAGTGTCACCGTTTTTCTGTGTGACAGTGAGAAGTGTGAACTCCGAGTGGAAGTCGATAAACTCCTCGATGATCACCTCCTTAACATCGCCACGACTACCCTCCATTGCATTGCGGAACGCAGCTTCGAGTTCGCCGTCATTATGCACATAGCTCTGTCCATGACCCGACGACGACATGAGAGGTTTTACGACGCACGGAAAACCTATCTCGTCGGCAGACTTTTTGAATTCATCGTATGTCTTGGCATAGAAATACTTGGCAGTGCGAAGTCCGAGCACTCGCGATGCAAGGTCACGGATAGCGCGACGGTTCATTGTGAAGTTCACCGCCCTTGCACTTGGCACCACCTGTATGCCCTGATTCTCATATTCGAAGAGCTTTTCCACACGGATAGCCTCAATCTCGGGCACGATGATATCCGGATGATGCTTCTTCACAGCCGCATCCAGGGCATCACCGTCGAGCATTGAGAACACCTCGCGCTCGTCGGCCACCTGCATCGCCGGAGCATTGTCATATCTGTCGCAGGCAATGACATACTGTCCTGCCCTCTTTGCTGCAATCACAAACTCCTTGCCCAGTTCGCCTGAGCCTAAAAGCAATATCTTTTTCATCTGCCCTGATACATATTTTCGTAATACTTCTGATAGTCGCCGCTCGTCACATTGTCGAGCCACTCCTGATTTTCGAGATACCACTTCACGGTCTTCTCGATACCCTCCTCAAACTGCAGACTGGGCTCCCAACCCAATTCTCTCTGCAACTTTGTTGAGTCGATGGCATAGCGGGCGTCATGTCCAAGTCGGTCGGTTACGTAGGTGATGAGATCCATGTCCTCACCTTCCTTGCGTCCGAGCAGACGATCGACGGTGTTGATTACCACCTTGATGATGTCGATGTTCTTCCACTCGTTGAATCCACCGATATTGTAAGTCTCTGCAACCTTACCCTCATGGAAGATGATGTCGATGGCGCGGGCGTGATCCACTACATACAACCAGTCGCGCACGTTCTCACCCTTGCCATACACCGGCAGAGGTTTGCGGTTGCGTATATTGTTGATGAACAACGGGATGAGCTTCTCGGGGAACTGATACGGACCGTAGTTGTTCGAACAATTGGTCACGATAGTAGGCATTCCGTATGTGTCGTGGAAGGCACGCACGAAGTGGTCTGAACCAGCCTTTGATGCCGAATATGGAGAATGAGGATTATACTTAGTTGTCTCTAGGAAGAAGTCCTCACCGTAAGCCTCGTGATGCTGTGATGAAGAAGCCTTGGTGGTGAAGGGAGGTTCGATACCCTCGGGATGAGTCATCGACAGAGCTCCATACACCTCGTCAGTGGAGATATGATAGAAACGGCATTCGATAGTCTGATCAATATGAGAATAGGGCACTCCATTGGTCATGTATTGAATTCGCTTCTCCATTTTATATGGAGTGGGCAGCGACTCCCAATAGAGCTTTGCTGCCTGCAGCAGAGAGAGCGTACCCATCACGTTGGTGCGTGCGAAAGTGAATGGGTCCTTGATAGAACGGTCCACATGGCTCTCGGCAGCGAGATGGATGATTCCGTCAATCTTCTCGTCCTGCATCAGTTTGTAGAACGCGTCAAAGTCGCAGATGTCCATCTTGACAAACTTATAATTGGGTTTGTTCTCGATGTCCTTGAGGTTGGCCAGGTTGCCGGCGTAGGTCAGTTTGTCGAGGTTGATGATGTTATACTCTGGATATTTGTTCACGAAGAGGCGTACGACATGCGAGCCAATGAAGCCTGCACCGCCAGTAATAACTATATTTCTTTTCATAATTGTCTTGCTTTTTTCTATTTCTTATTAATGTTGTTGATGCACTTCTTTAATGATTCCGTCCAATACGGCACTTTTATTCCGAAAGTTTCCTTAATTTTTGTCTTGTCAAGCACGGAATAACTTGGACGTTTCACAGGGCTTGGGAACTCATCGGAATGACATGGCTGAATATCGCATGATGTCTGACCGCTGTACTCTGCTATCATCTTCGTAAAGTCATACCATGAGCATACTCCCTCATTGCTATAGTGATAAACGCCCTTTACAGGGTTCTTGAGAGCTGCAATAATGGCAGTTGCCAAATCCCACGCATAAGTTGGAGTGCCGCATTGGTCAAACACTACCTTCAACTGTGGTTTTGTGGCAGTAAGGTTGAGCATGGTCTTGCAGAAATTCTTGCCAAACTCCGAATATAACCAAGCAGTACGGATGATTATGTACTTGCATCCTGTGGCAATAATCTTCTGTTCGCCAAGGAGCTTGGTTGCGCCATACACTCCTGTTGGAGTTCCTTTCTGTTCTTCCTTGCAAGGTGTATTATATGGCTCTTTGCCAAACACATAGTCAGTTGAAATCTGAACTAACCATCCGTCAACCTCCTTCATAGCCTTTGCAAGATTCTCGGGTGCAGTAGCATTAAGTTTCTCAACCAACGCATATTTCTCAGGATCTTCTGCCCCATCCACGTTAGTCCATGCAGCACAGTTGACGATAGAGTTCACATCATTTTCAGCTACGATCTTGCGCACAGCATCCAAGTCAGTAATATCAAGGTAAGTGGTCTCAAGACCCTCCACCTGATTTACGTCCGTAAAGATGTACTTATCTTCACTTTGCTTGCTAATGATTCTCATCTCGTTTCCGAGCTGACCATT